>JBDTDN010000394.1:0-19074 GCA_039923055.1 Jatrophihabitantaceae bacterium | reverse complement strand
AACTGGTGCTCGGCGAACCCGTACAGGAGCCGGTCCTGCTTTGCCCAGCGGGCGAACGCCGTTCCGAGCGCGGGCGCGAACTGGTCGAAGACTTCGACGCCGGTTTCGGCGGGTTCGCCGTCCCAGTCGTCGGTGTTGGGGTAGTTCGCCACGAGTGGCGCGGCGTCCTCGGACGGTCCGGCGGCGCGACCGGCCTGCTCGGCGGCGTGGACGAGTTCGGTCAGTTCCTCAGGATTGGTGATCGATCGGGTGACGACTCCGGCGCTGGTGCCGGCTTCGCCGTCGAAGGTGGAGATGACGGTGATCGAGCGTGAGCGCATTTGCCCGTTGGTCGTCAGGCTGTTGCCTGCCCAGCGCAGGTTCGTCTCGGTGTGCTCGGCCGCGATGACGATGCACCCGTCCGCGCTGGACTCTGCAAGCGCACGCTCGATGTCCTGCTGGGCGGTCACCGGCCACCTTCTGACTTGGTATTGAGGACGTTGACATTCCGGAACAACGCCGACGGGCATCCGTGCGACACGGCTGCGACCTGGCCGGGCTGCCCCTTGCCGCAGTTGAACGCCCCGCCCAATACGTATGTCTCCGGTCCGCCAACCGCCTCCATCGAGCCCCAGAAGTCCGTCGTGGTGGCCTGGTATGCGACGTCGCGCAGTTGCCCGACCAGGCGCCCGTTCTCGATGCGGTGGAACTGCTGCCCGGTGAACTGAAAGTTGAAACGTTGCATGTCGATGGACCAGGAGCGGTCACCTTTGACGTAGATGCCACGCTCGACGCCGCTGATCAGCTCGGCTGTGGATCTCGCCGTTGAGGCCGGCTGTAGGGACACATTCGCCATCCGTTGCAAGGGAATATGACCGGCTGAGTCAGCGAACGCGCAGCCGTTGGAGCGGCCGTCGGTACCGAGCCCGTTGTCGTGCGCCATTTGTCGGTTGAGCTGATAGCCGACCAGTGTGCCGTCCTTGACGATGTCGAACTGCTGCGTGGCGACCCCTTCGTCGTCGTAGCCGATGGTGGCCAGGCCGTGCTCGACGGTGCGATCGCCGGTGACGTTCATGACCGGACTGCCGTAGGTCATGGTGCTGAGCTTGTCCAGTGTGGCAAAGCTCGTTCCGGCATAGGCGGCTTCGTAACCTAGCGCACGGTCCAGTTCGGTCGCGTGCCCGATCGACTCGTGGATCGTCAGCCATAGGTTGGACGGATCGATGACCAGGTCGTACCTGCCGGCCGCGATGCTCGGTGCCTTGACGTGTTCGCGCAGCAACTCGGGCAGCTCATCGAGCTCGGCGTCGAAGTCCCAGCCGCTACCGCTGAGATACTCCCAACCCCGGCCGACCGGTGGCGCGAGCGTGCGTATCGAGGAGAATGAGCTTGCGCCGCGATCGACGTTGACAGCGGTGAAGGCGGGATGGATACGTACGCGTTGCTGGGTGGTCATCGTCCCAGCGGAGTCGGCGTAGAACTTGTTCTCCAGCACCGCCATCAGCTGAGCGTCCACATGATCCACGCCGTCGGCCGACAGCAAGCGTTCGGAGAGCTCGGTCAACCTGGCAACGCGTTCAGCCTCGGCTACCTCGAACGGATTCACCTCGTAGGCGGACACCCAGGTGACGTCGGCGTACACCGGTTCCGGTGCGAGTACGACCGGGCGGCTGCTGAGCACCCGGCTGATCTTGGCGGTCGCGACGGCGCGGTCGGCCAGTTCTGCGGCGGCGTCAGCTGTGCGGACGATGCCGCTGGCGAAACCCCAGGCCCCGTTGTGCACGACCCGCACTGCCAGCCCGACGTCCTCGGAATCGGTGCTGGAATCGGGCTGCGCGTCCCGCAGGCTCAGTGTCGCGACGCGGATGCGCTCGAGCCGGAAGTCGGCGTGCTCGGCGCCGAGTTCCTGCGCGCGATTGAGGGCGGCGCCGGCGAGCTCACGGGCTGGCATGGCGAGGAACGCCGGGTCAATGTCATGCATGGTTCGAACCTAACGCCTGGCTCAGCAGACTGAGAGCGCGCCGTCATAGCCCTTGACGAACGCCTGGATGCGGTCCAGCCCGGTCGTGCCACGCGCCCCGAACGACTGGTCGCTGCCGACCAGGCTCAGCATCGCCGAAGTCGCCTCGTCCATGTCAGGGGGCGAGAGGATGAAACTGTGGGTCGCGTCGCCGTTGGGCCGGTTGATGTCCTTGGCGTACGCGCCGGTGTAACAGGCCGCGGCCAGCAATGCGTCCTTGTCGTCGATGCCCTTGGCGAACAGTTGGTGCCGTACAGCTAGCCCCCACGCCATCGCGAACATCGTCCCAAGGGCGAAGTCGGCAGGCTGGTTGTCCTGGATTGTGACGACAGCCGTGCTGGGATCGGTCACCTGATCGGTGAGGCTGTAATACGCCGACTTGGCATAGTCCGCGCTGTAGTAGACGGTGTTGTCATCAGGGCAGTAGCCGAACTCACTCGTGCTGCTCGCCCCGCACTTCGGGTGTGGCGCCTCGGCGATCTTGACGTCGGCCCACGACTTTTTGATCGAAGCCGCCGCCGCCTTCCAGAACCGGTTCAGGTCCGGTTGCAGCCCGCCGGCATTCTGATCCGTCTTCGGGTCGCCGGCGTTCAACACCTGGGCGAGTGTCTCGTTCCCACCGTTCTGGGCGTCGATAGCACCCTGCTCGGTGTCGGGCACATAGCCGCGTTCGGTGAACTTGCGGCTGCTGAAGTAGCTGTCCGAGTAGCAGTACGTCACGCCGTGCTGGATGCCGTCGTCGAAGGCCGAAAGGCGGTCGAAACCGTTGCCATGGGAGATGTCTGCCGGTGACTGTGGCGTCGAGTCCCGGAACAGCAGGAAGCCGTCGAGGGCGCGGTCGACGTCGGCGGCCGTGACCGGGAAGTGCGGCGCGTCGCCGGCCAGAGCCGAGCCGATGAACGCACCCGACGCGCAGTCCGCCTGGGATTCGGCATAAATGGTCGGAAGCTTGTTGTCCGGATCGATGTTCAGCCGTCGGGGGGACTGGATGGCGTGACCGAACTCATGCGCGAAGACCAGGGCGACCAGCAGGGTTCCGTACTTTGCGGCAAGGACTGCGAGCAGGTGATTACTGGCGCGGTCCCAGATGATCGAGTCATCCAGGAAGCAGAACGCTGCGTTGTCGATGACCGTTTCCGGCTTCTGCTTGATGCAGGCCTCCTTGCCAGCCGGTCCATCCACGCGCTTCTGATCGACCGCCTTCGCGCCGTCGACCGAGTAGAGCCCGCCCTTGATCGGCGGCAGAGACTTGCCGTCCGATACCGACGGGTACACCTGCTTCCAGAATGCGAACACATCCGACAGGGCGTTCTTCGCTGCCGTGTCGAAGCTGCCGTGCGAGTCGCCGTAGACCTGCAGGTTGGCATCGGGCGCCGGGGCTCGGTGGTTGATCACCGAACCGTCCGCGTTGGCCGGTTGGCCGTCGGTCACCGACGCGCAGGCCGTGAGCGTGAGCAGGGCGACTGTGGCGACGGCGGTCTGGCGCATCAGCCGTCGCAGTCGAGCGTGCACGATTTGTACCCCTTCGTTGGTGATTTCGGGCAGTCTAGTGCGGCGGGGCACCCGAGTCTGACTAAGCCTATTTGACAGACTGGCCGACATGGGACGCCACGCATCACAGCATGAGCCCGAGTCGGGCGCTGCGGCGGCGCTCCCGGGATCTGAGACAACCGCGTCGGACACGGCTGAGTCAGGGGCCCTTGGGTCAGCGCCGCGCCCGGCCCGGCATCGACCGATGCCGTCAGGCGACACTCCCGTCGAGGAGATCGCGCGTATCCCGATGCCCGGATCGTCGACCGCCGGCGCCTCGACCGAAGGCGCTACCGGTGTCTTGGCTGTGCCAGTTGCCGCTGGGGCGGCCGCCGAGAAGCCGTCAACCGAGGAGTCGTCGACGCGCGCCGATTTGCGGTTGCTGCGGACCGAGTCTGGACTGCGCGCCCGCTGCGCCGCGGGTGTGCTCGTCCCGTTCCTGCTCTACACCGTTATTCTGGCGGTAATCTCTCGTACCGACGTCTATCTCATCTGGGTATGGATCCCGACCGTCACCGCAGGCGTGCTCGTGGGGAGCTTGCTGGACATCGCCCACGGTAAAGCGCGGCAGCAGGGCACCAATCAGTCCGGCGTGGACAGGTAGGCGAGCTCAGCGAACGACGATCAGTCCGTCGTGGATCGCGCCGTACGCATCCAGGTAGTGCGTGATCTGTGCGGCCTGCTGGCTGTAGGTGGTCCGCTCGGCAGCGGTCGGGGCATCGGTTGCGGAGGATGGCTCGGCCAGTGCGCGTGGGACGTCGATCAGACGCAGCTGCGGGGTGTCCTGCATCCACGTCGGGATTGCCTCGGCCTTGGTGACGACGAACCTTCCTGGCCTGGTCTCGGTGAACGTCAACCGCGGCATGATTCCCTCGCGGCCCTCGGCGATCGGATCGGCGTGCCGGGAGATCTGATTGCCCATGCAGTAGAAGACCCACTTGCCATTGATCTTCTGGGCGGGCTGGATGACGTGTGCGTGGTCGCCAAGGATCGCGTCGATGTCCGGGCTGGCGAGCAGCGCGGCGGCCTGGTCGCGCTGTGTCTGGGTGGCCAGGTGGTCGTACTCAGTTCCCCAATGCAGGGAGAGGATCACGATGTTCGCACCGGCCTGCTTGGCGCGGTGGGCGGCAGCCAGGATGGTCGGGATGTCGATGAGGTTTGCTATCCACGGCTTGTCGGCAGGGATGGGAATGCCGTTGAAACCGAAGGCGTATGCGAGCTGAGCGATCTTGATCCCTCCCGCGCCGGCGCCGCCTCCAGTGGCCGTGGTGATGATCAGTGGGGTGGCGGCCTCGGCGGCCGAACGGGCGCTGCCAGTGTGCTTGAGTCCTGCGGCATCGAGTTCGTCGAGTGTGCGTTTGACCCCGTCGTAGCCCTCGTCCAGGGAGTGGTTGGACGCGCTGGTGCAGCTGTCGTAACCGACTGCCTTGAGCGCGGTCAGCACCTGCGGCGGAGCGGAGAAGTTCGGCCACCCGGTGAACGGCCCCTGCGGTGGGGCGAGCGGCGTCTCCATCTCGCAGGTGGCCAGATCGACGCCTTGGACGTCCGGCGCGATGCTCGCGTACATCGGACCGAAGTCGTAGCCGGTCTTGTGCTCGGCGAGGGCGTCCGCGTGTGCCTGCTCCCACAGCGGTGGATGGATCAACACATCGCCAGAGCCCAGGATCGTTACGGTCCGCGGTGCAGGTGCGGCTGGCGAGGTACTCGGCGCCGATGGCGCGGTGGACGTGCTCTGCGCGATCGACCGGGCCGGGCTTGCAACGGTGTCAGGTGTGGCCGGACCTGTGGCGCAGGAAACCAGGGCGCCGAGGCAGATCAGCGCAAGTCCAGGTGCTGCGGCGCGGCGTCGTGACACGCGGGCACCGTACCGCCTGCGATGGGTCAGGGGGCTGGAAGGATCACCTCAGCCGGTAGTGGGGACGCCCGCGAGCAGGAGCAACCCGGCCACGACGGCGTCGGAGTTGTCCTCGCCGGTTGCCAACCGCCGAAGGTGTGCACCCGAGATCAGCGCGACGACCTGCGGGGCGAGCGTCTTGGCGTCGCGAACCCCCAGCCTGGCGAGGATCGCGGCGGCAACCTCGTCGTAGGCCGCGTAACAGCGCAGGCTGGCGTCGTGCAGTTCAGGGTCACGCGCCGCCTGGAGAAACATCTCGATTTGCGCGATCTCGTCGCGGCCGATCACCCATTCCGAGAGGGCCTTCTGAGCCGCGGTGGCCGCGTCCGGGACGGTGTGGACAGTCTGGGCGAGTGACTGGACGAGGTCCTTGATACGCCCGGTCTCGTCGGTCGCAAAGCGCACCATCGCTTCGCGAAGTAACTCTGTCTGGGATGGGAAGTGGTAGGTGAGCGAACCGAGTGAGACTGCGGCTCGGGTGGCGACCAGCCGGTTCGTTAGTCCTGCAACACCGTGTTCGGCGATCACCGCAAGCGCTGCGCGTAGCAGTAATTCCCTTGTGCTGGCAGGGGAACCTGTACTGGCTGAGCGATCAGTGCCGGCCTTGGCAGTCACCGGGACATGGTCGTGACAGCGTGCGGCGGTGCCTTCGCGTACCAACGCTCGACGTCCTCCAGTTGCGCGGCAAGCGAGATCAACAGCGCCTCACTGTTGGCCGGGCCGAGCAGTTGCGCGCCGAACGGTAGGCCGCTTGTCGTGAAGCCGGCGGGGACGTTGATACCCGGCCAGCCGAGGACGTTCCATGGCCAGGCGTACGGGCACGCACCGACGACGATCTTGTCCGTCTGCCAATTCGACGCACCGTTCGTCGCGCCGATACGCAGCGGTGGCTGGGCGGTGGTCGGGGCGAGGACGATGTCGACCCGGTTGAAGATCGCGCCGACCTGGTGGTGCAACAGCCGCTCGTAGGCGCGTGCGAGCTTGAGAACCGGGCCCTCCATGGCCAGCCCGTTGCGGCAATTTCCCCGGGTGCGGGGGTCCAGTCGGTCCGGTTCGGGCACACGGGTCCACCATTGACGCAATCCGTGGTGCGAGCGGGGCATGAAGCTGGCGCCGACGAGCTTGTAGGAGGGCTCGTCGAGCACGACGTCGTGGCCTAGGTTGACGAGCGCTTCCGCCAACCGTTCGACGCCCGCGCCGATCTCAGGATCCAGGCTGGCCGGGACGCCGCTGAACGGGATTCGGGTGGACAGCGCGATGCGTAGGCGACGGGGCTCGCGGTCGGCCGCCTCGCGGAACGGTCTGGTGGGCGCAGGCGGGGTGTGTATGTCTCCGTCGTGTCTGCCCGCCGTGATGTCCAGCAGGAACGCGGCATCGGCGACCGTTCTGGCGAGCGGGCCGTTGACGGTGAGGCCGCAGAAGGCCTCGGCGTCCGGCCAGGTGGAGATGCGGCCACGCTGCGGCTTGATGCCGACCAGGTTCGTCCAACTCGCCGGGATGCGGACCGAACCGGCGCCGTCCGAGCCGATCGCGGCAGGTAGCAGGCCGGCTGCGATGGCGGCCGCAGCACCGCCGGAGGATCCGCCGGGCGTGTGCTCAAGGCTCCACGGATTGCGCGTCACGCCGAAGCCGGGGCCCTCGGTGAACGGCCACTGGCCGAACTCCGGAGTGTTGGTCTTACCGACGATGATCGCGCCGGCGGCCCTGAACTTGGTAACGAGCGCGGCATCTTCGAGCTTGTTCGGAAACGCGCCCTCGCAGCCGAACGCGGTGGGGTAGCCAGCCAGGTCGGTGTCGTCCTTGACTGCGGTGGGGACGCCGAGCATCGGGGCACGTTCTCCGTTGGCCAGTCGCCGGTCGGCCTCGGCGGCCTCCTCGAGTGCGGCCTCGCGGCGGGTCAGCTTGAAGGCGTTGAGCGTGGACTGGGTCGCGTCGATGCGGTCGAGGAGTTCGATCGTGAGCTGGACGGAGCTAATCGTGCCGTCGGCGAGCTGCTGGACCTGCTGCTCGAGCGTCGGCATCGGATTGGTGATCGGCGTCGTCGAAGGCATCGTCTACTCCTTCTCCATCACGTGTCGTTCGTTCGAACGAACAATACCGGATGAAGGCCGGGAGATCACCTCGCGGCATAGTGCGGTAGCCCGCGCCACTAGTGATCAACAGAGCCGAACGGTCGCTATTCGACCGCAACCCTCTGTTGATCACGCGGGCAGGTCGACCAGTGCGGCCAGGCGGGCGCGGTGTTCTCCGGCGGTCCCCAGCGCGATCGCATCTGCCTTGGCGCGCTTGAGGAAAAGGTGCGCGGGGTGCTCCCAGGTGAACCCGATCCCGCCGTGTAGTTGGACGCACTCCTCAGCTGCCTTGACCGCGATCGGCCCGCAATAGGCCTGGGCCACCGATGCCGCGACCGCCGCGTCTGGGTCACCATCCGCGAGACACGCCGCGGCGTAACGGGCGACGGCGCGGGCCTGGGCTATGCCCGCCCAGAGGTCCGCTGCGCGATGCTTGAGCGCCTGGAACGAGCCGATCTGCCGGCCGAATTGATAGCGAGTCTTCAGGTACTCGACCGTCAACTCCAGGCATCGATCGGCGAGCCCAACCTGTTCCGAGGCCAGCAACGCCGCTCCGGCGATGAGTGCCGTCCTGAACGCGTGGACAGCCGCGTCGCCGGAGGCGAGTAGTTCGCCGTCTGCGGCATCGAAGGTGACGTCGGACAGCGGACGGGTGAGATCCAACGAGATCACCGGCGTGATCAGCGCGTGGGCCGGATCGACGAGGAACAGTGCGGGGCCGTCCGCCCCCATCGACGGGACGATCAGTCGGTCCGCGACGTGCGCATCGGCGACGCTACGGACCGTGCCGGTGAGCAGACCGCTCTCGTGCCGCACGGCGACCGGGAACGTGCCGTCCGGCGCGGCGGACAGCGCGATCGCCATCGCCGCCGTGGACTGGCCCGACGCGAGCGCGGCAACCAGATCATCCGCGCCGACCGCAGTCGCAAGCGACGTGGCAATCACCGAGCTACTCAGGAACGGCGTCCCGGCGACCGAACGACCGAGCTCCTCGGCGACGATCGCCGCTTCACGCCAGGACGCACCGTGGCCGCCGGCAGACTCGGGCACTGCCAGTCCCGCAACGCCGAGGTCGACCGCCAGCGCCGTCCACAGCGCCGGGTCGTACAACTCGGTCGTCTCGGTGCGGGCGAGGACCTTCGTCAGGGGGGCGCGGGCGTTGAGCAGATCGCGGACACTGGACCGCAACTGCTCCTCGACCTCGGAATACAACAGGTCGGTCATCGGGGCTGGTCCTTCCAGGCGAGCGTCTTGTCGGTACCCGCCTCACGGGGCAGGCCTAGGACGCGCTCGGAGATGATGTTGCGCAGGATCTCCGACGTCCCACCCTCGATCGAGTTGCCCTTGGACCGCAGGTAGCGATAACCGGCGGAGCGTCCGACGAAGTCGACGGTGTCCGGCCGCTCGGTGGCCCAGTTGTCCGTCGACCAGCCGTCGTAACGCAGCCCGTCCGCACCGAGCAGTTCGACCTCGAAACCGGAGATCTCCTGGTTCAGCCGGGCGAAACCGAGCTTGGCCGCCGATCCCTCCGGCCCTGGCGCGCCGACGGCCAACTGTTGGCGAAGTCGCAGCCCGGTCAGCCGCAGCGCCTCAGCCTCGACCCACAGCCGTACCAGCTCGTCCTGCTTGGCGACGGTCCGCAATTCCGGGCGCGCGCGCCACTGCTCACAGACGATGCCGATCATGCCTGCCTCACGCGGCATCGCAGCGCCGCCGATGGCGACCCGCTCGTTCATCAACGTCGTCTGAGCCACCCGCCAGCCGTCGCCGACCGAGCCCAGCCGGTACGCGTCCGGGATACGGACGTCGGTCAGGAACACCTCGTTGAACTCGGCCTCGCCGGTGATCTGCCGCAGCGGCCGAACCTCGACGCCCGGCGCGGTCATGTCGCAGACGAAGTAGGTCATACCCGCGTGCTTCGGGACGTCCGGGTCGGTACGGGTGACCAGGATGCCCCACTGCGCCTCGTGCGCCATGGACGTCCAGACCTTCTGCCCGTTGACGACCCACTCGTCTGCATCACGCACTGCCCGGGTGCCGAGCGAGGCCAGGTCCGAACCGGCGCCGGGCTCGCTGAACAGCTGGCACCACACCTGCTCGCCGGTCCAAAGTGGTCGAAGCCAGCGTTGCCGCTGCTCATCCGTTCCTTGCGCCAGAATCGTCGGGGCGGCCATGCCCAGCCCGATGCCGATACGGCGTGGGTCGTTGTCCGGAGCGCCGACCGCAGCCAGTTCCGCGTCCACGACGGACTGCAGTTCTCGGCGCAGGCCCAGACCACCCAGACCGACCGGGTAGTGCACCCAGGCCAGTCCGGCATCGAAGCGGGCGCGAAGAAACTCGACCCGGTCGCCGCCGACTGGATGTTCGGACAGAAACGTCCGGACGCGCGCGTGCAGGTCGGCGATCTCAGCGTGGGGCCGTTCGTCCGCAGTCATCAGCGGTACCGTACCGACTAATCGGTCGGTCTGGCGAGAGCGTGCGCGCTCCGCATCTGTCAGAAGGAGCCACGAGTTGATCACCAGCACGATGCAGGACGATTTCCCGCTCACGATCCACCTGCTGCTCGAACACGGCCGCCGGGTGTACGGCCAGAGCGAGTGCGTGACGTGGCAGGGCGATCATGCGCGCCGTGCCACCTACGCCGAGGTAGGTGACAACGTCGAGCGGCTGGCCGCAGCGCTCACGAAGCTCGGCGTTGGCACCGGCGACCGCATCGGGACGTTCTGCTGGAACAACCAGGAACACCTGGAGGCGTATTACGCAGTGCCGTGCATGGGCGCGGTGCTGCACACGCTGAACATTCGGCTGCCCGGCGCGCAGTTGGCGCAGATCATCAACCACGCCGAGGACAAGATCGTAATCGTCGACGACACGTTGCTCCCGCTGTTGGCCGCCGTAGCTGACCAGTTGACGACGGTCCAGGCATACATCGTTGTGGGACAAGGAGATACGTCAGCGCTGGGTGATCGCACCGTCCATCGCTACGCCGACCTGCTCGCGGCAGAGGATCCCGGGTTCGCGTGGCCCGCAGTGGACGAACGCGCGCCGGCGTCGATGTGTTACACCAGCGGCACGACCGGCGATCCGAAGGGCGTCGTCTACTCACACCGCTCGACCGTGCTGCACGCGATGGCTGTGAACGCCGCGTCCGTCACCGGTGCCACCGAGGCCGACCGCATCTTGACGTTCGTGCCGATGTTCCACGTCAACGCCTGGGGCATCCCGTTCGCCGCGTTCTTCTCCGGAGCCTCGCTACACCTGCCCGGCCCGCACATGACGCCCGACGGTATCTGCGCGTTCATCGACGCCGAGCGCTCGACGCTGGCCTCGGCGGTCCCGACGATCTGGTCCGGGATTCTGCAGTACGCCCAGGCCCACCAGTCCGACCTGTCCTCGCTGCGGCTGGGGACCTCGGGCGGCGCGGCCATTCCGCGTTCGCTGATGGAGGCATTCCAGAACACCTACGGTCTGCGGATCATCCAGGGCTGGGGCATGACCGAGACGTCCCCGATCGGCGGCATGGCCCACCCGCCGGCAGGCGTCGAACTCGGTACCACCGAGGAGATGGACTGGCGGATGAAGTCGGGCCGCCTGACCGCGGCGGTCCAGATGCGGATCGTGTCCGACTCGGGTGAGGTGCTGCCGTGGGACGGCGAGGCGGTTGGCGAGATCGAGGTGCGCGGACCGTGGATCACCGGCGCCTACTACCGCGCGGACGTCCCGGAGAAGTTCGACGACGGCTGGCTGCGTACCGGCGACATCGGCACGATCGATCCGCGTGGGTTCTTCCAGATCACCGACCGCAGCAAGGACGTCATCAAGTCCGGCGGCGAATGGATCTCCTCGGTCGAACTGGAGAACCTGCTGGCGGGCAGCCCGGACGTGCTCGAAGCCGCAGTCATCGGCATCCCCGACGACAAGTGGACCGAACGCCCGCTCGCCGCGGTCGTGCGCAAGCCGGGCAGCTCCATCGAGCCGGGCGCGCTCGCGAAGTTCCTGGACGGCAAGGTTGCGAGCTGGCAGATACCGGAGAACTGGACGTTCGTCGACGAGGTGCCGAAGACGACGGTCGGCAAGTTCGACAAGAAGGTGTTGCGGGCGCAGTTCGCCGACGGTGGGTTGAAGGTCGAACGCACCCGCTGAACCGTGGCGTGAGCTGATCAGCGGACCGATCTGACGCGGTAGACCATCAACGCGCCCAGGACCGTCGCGACGCCGGCCGTCCCGAACAACACGGGGTACCCGCCCAGCTCACCGATGATCAGGCTGGCACCGAGCGGGGCGAGGGCCTGTGGGCCGACCGAGCCGACGTTCATGATGCCCAGATCCTTCGCGCGGCTGAGGGCATCGGGCAGCACGGCGGTGATGAGCGCCTGATCGACCGACATGTACGCGCCGTACCCGGCGCCGAGGAAGCCAGCCGCGACCAGCGCCACGCCGTAGCTCGGGAAGAACGTCAACTGGAACGAGGCGACGGCCTGCAGCCCGGCGGCGGAGGCGACGAATACGCGGCGGCGCCCGGTCCGATCGGACAAGCGGCCGCCCAGGACGGTCGCGGTGAGGGTGAAGACCAGGTAGACGAGGGTGAGTACGAGCAGACCGCCGTCCGGATCCTTGAGCTTCAGGTCGTCCTGGAGGAAGTAGAGCAGGTATGTCGTCCCGAGGGCATTCCCCAGGTTCACCAGCAGTCGCCCGCCGAACGCCCAGGCGAAGTCGGGGTTGGCGCGCGGGTCGATCCACATCCCGCTGACGATCGAGCGGACCGTCAGTGGCTCGGTGCGACCGTCGGGCGCGGCGTCCCGGTAGCGGCGGATGAACGGGATCGCGCAGGCCACCAGGGCGACCGCGAGGAACAGATAGCCCCACCCGGTACCGGACGTGGCCGTGCTGCTGGAGCCGACGTTCGATGAGGTACCGCCACCGAGGTTGAAGGCAGTGAGGACACCGACCCCGACGAGGATGCCGACCGCCTGTGGGCCGTAGATCGCCGCCGAGATCGCGCCGCGCTGCTCGTCGGGTACCTCATCGGCGATGGCGGCGGCAAGGCCGGCTGTCGCCATGTTGATCCCGAGCGTTGCGACCAGCCACGCCAGCCCCACGGCCCACCATGTGGACTGCACGCCGGTGAGCAGCAGGCCGACCACGAACACCGCGGTGCCACCGGCCATCCAGACCCGGCGGCGGCCGAAACGAGACCGGGTCCGGTCGCAGAGGGCGCCGAACAGCGGCAGGGTGATCACAGCGGCGATCCCGGTGAGGCCACTGACCAGCCCGAAGTCGCGCACCTTGTGCGCATGATCCAAAACGTCGAACTGGTTCGGCAGCACCAGCTGGATGGGGGCCAGGTTGGCCATCCAGAACCCGAACCAGAGCAGCCCGAACCGGAACGTCCAAGCCCGCGGGACACGAACCGTCGGCTCGGACGTGGCCAGCGGCGGTGGGAGTGGGGGCTTGGGCGGTGTGGGCATGGCTGCGACATCTTCGCAGTTGCTTGCCCGGGATCAGAACCGACCGGGCACCCCGGCTCGAACGTAAGGCAGAGCGGCGCCCGGAGAGCTCAGACTTCGCCGGGAACACACATCCGCTCGGTAATACTCGCGTGCAAGTCAGTTATCTGGATATTCGGAAATGCCATGATCATCTAGGTTTGTCTGTCGAGAGGACCGCCATGACCGAGCGTCGTCCGCTTCCCTACCCACGTAATACCGAAATTCCAGGTAGCACCGAACTCGGCGCGAAATCTCGCGAAGAGCTAGCGAACGGTGGTACGAACCGTCGGCACTTTCTGGGTTACCTGATCGCCGCGCCGACCCTCGTCGTGGCGGCGCAGGTGGGCATGGCAGTGGCGCGCCCACAGCGGGCCGATGCGGCGGTGCCCTCGCTGCCGGATCCGTCCGATCTGTTCGATCTGGGCGATCTGCAGGACCTTGCGGCGCTGCCCACCTCCAGTCTGATCGCGATTCAGGTGAACTCCGACGGAAGCGCGACGTTCGCCCTGCCACGTGCAGAGGTCGGGCAGGGCATCACCACGCTGGCTACCCAGCTGATCTCCGAGGAACTCGAACTGCCGATCGACAAGATCACCGTGACGCTCGCGAACGCCCGTCCCGAACTGCTGTTCAACCAGCTCACCGGCGGATCCAACTCGACCCGGTCGATGTACACCCCGATCCGGGTCGCCGCCGCGATTGCGCGCGAACAGCTCAAGGCCGCCGCAGCCAAGCAGTGGGGCGTCCCGGCGAGCGCGGTCACGGCGAGCAACGGCGTCATGACATCGGGACGCAAGAGTGCGACGTATGGCTCGCTTGCCGCAGTGGCCGCGGCGACGAAGCTGTCCACCGTCCAGGTCAAGCTGAAGGACCCGTCCGAATTCACCGTCATCGGCGTTCCGCACGGTCGCGTCGATGCCCTCGAAGCGGTCACCGGACGCAAGCAGTTTGCAATGGACATGGACGTCCCAGGCGCCACGCCCACCATGGTTCGGCGCCCGCCCACTATCAATGGCACCGTCAAGTCCGTCTCGAACCTGGCCGCGGTAAAGGCGATGCCGGGCATCACCGACGTCGCCGTCATCTCGACCGGGGTGGCCGTCCGGGGTGCAACGTTCGGACAGTGCATCGACGCGGTCGACGCGCTGGTCGTGAAGTGGGGTCCGGGCTCGGTCGACGGCGAGTCCGACGCCACGATCCTGAAGAAGCTCAACAAGGCGGAGTTGCCGTTGCTGGTTCCGGCGTTGCCCTTGCTGACCAAGGCGATCGACATCAGGTTCACGTTCGCGACGGCCAGCAACAGCCCGCTCGAACCGAACTGCGCCATCGCCGACGTACGGCCGGACAGCGCGGAGATCTGGTCATCGCTCAAGGTCCCGATCGTGGCCCAGGGAGCGATCGCGAAGAAGGTTGGGCTGCCAGTCCATGCGGTCACCTGCCACGTTGTGCAGGGCGGAGGTTCCTTCGGACGACACCTTTTCGCCGACGCGGCGATCGAAGCCGCCGAGATCTCACACGTCATGGGCAAGCCGGTCAAGCTGATGTGGCACCGCACCGACGACTTCCGGCACGGACGCACGCACCCGATGTCGACCTCGCGGGTTCGCGTCACCTACGCGGCCGGCAACGTGCTCAGCTACGAGCAACGGCACACCAGTGTGGCCACCGACTTCACCCACGGTCTCGGCGACATGATCACGGCGCTGGCGGCCACGCTTCCGGCGGGCAACTTCGTCGGCTTTTCCGAGTCGATCTTCGAGCTCACCCAGAGCGTCCCCTACAACTTCGGCATCACCACCCAGTTGCTGAACGAGGCGTTCAACTACGACGACTTCCACACCGGCAGCATGCGCAACATCTACTCGCCGAACGTCTGTGCTGCCACCGAACTGATGGTGGACCAGGTGGCCAAGGCGATGCACAAGGACCCGCTCGCGTTCCGTCGTTCGTTCCTGCGCGATGCCCGACTGCTCGCGGTGATGAACAAGGCGGCCGAGGTCGGAGGCTGGGGTCGGCCGATGCCGGCACACACGGCACAGGGCATTGCGGTCCACGGCGAGTACAAGAGCGCGGTCGCCTGCATGATCGAGATCGACTGCACACCGGCCACCGTCAACCGGCAGATCCCCGATGCCGTGACCGGGCCGCGCGTCACAAAGGCGGTTGTGGCGGTGGACGTCGGGCTATGTGTGAACCCGACCGGCCTGCAGGCGCAGATGCTCGGCGGCATCAACGACGGCATCGCGTTGGCCCTGACGTCCAGCCTGCACATCAAGGACGGCCTACCGCTGGAGGGTAGTTGGGACAACTACTTCTACACGCGCCAGTGGAATACGCCGCCGGACGTGCAGGTGGTCGTCATGCCGCCGACGACCGGCAAGCCCGGCGGCGCCGGCGAACTCGGCGTCGCACCTGTGCTCGCCGCAGTGGCGTGCGCCTACGCGCGCGCGACGAACACGTTGCCGACGTACTTCCCGATCAACCACGACACGCTCGGCTTCACTCCGCTGCCGCCGAGCGTCATTCCGGTGGAGCCCACCAATGGCCTGTCCCAGGCCTACTGATCACGTCCGCGCCGACTAGCCAGGGAGCCTCCATGCCGAACTATTCCTTTATCCTGAACGGCGAAAAGGTCACTGTGGACGTCCCGCCGGACCTGCGTCTGCTGTGGGTGCTGCGCGACGTGCTGGGCGTGACCGGACCGAAGTACGGCTGCGGTCTGGATGTCTGCAAGGCCTGCACCAGCCATATCAACGGCGAAGCGTTCAACCCCTGCTCGGTGCCTATCCAGGACATCAAGGCGACTGACGAGATCACCACGATCGAGGGGTTACCGGCGACGGTCGGCGCGGACCTGCACCCAATGCAGCAGGCCTGGCTGGACGCGGACGTCGCACAGTGCGGCTACTGTCAGCCCGGGCAGATCATGGCAGCGGTGGCCAAGGTGAAGCAGGCCCGCGCTGAGGGGCATGAGATCGGCGATGCGGACTTTGACGAGATCCGCAACATTTGCCGCTGCGGCACGTACTTTCGCATCCGCGAGGCGATCACTGCGGGCGCCGCGAAGATGTAGCCGCGTGACGCTCGTCCCTTCTTGCGTGAGGAGCGCGATGCCGCGGTACCCGAAGGTGTGGCTGGCCTGCAAGATCGCTGAGCGCCAGGAGCGACGTAACGGTGTGCCGTCCGTGCAGACGCGCCGGGCCGCTGGACCGGGTACAACGCCGGCGTCGACCGCCGCGCTACGTATCGCGGATCATCAGGTTCCGGTGGAGGCAGGCTCGGTTCTGGTCCGCGTCTACCGCCCGGTCGGCTCGCTGCCCAAACCGGCACACCTGCTGGTCCACGCCGGCTCGTTCGTTTCCGGTGACGTCGGGCAGTTGGACGGGCTGGCACGTGAGTACGCGGACGTGGCCGATTGCGCCGTGGTCTGCGTGGACTACCGGCTCGCGCCCGAACATCCTTGGCCGGCCGCGCCCGATGACGTGTACGCAGCGCTGCAATGGCTGGTGGCCTCGGCCGAGACGCTAGGTGTCGACGTGGGCCGGATATCGATCGGCGGGATCTCTGCCGGCGGGGCGATCGCGGCTGCCGTCGCGCTGATGGCCCGCGATCGGCGCGGGCCGGCCCTGATGTTCCAACTGCTGGAGATCCCGGTGACGGATCTGACGATGAGCCAGCCGTCGGTTGCGCGCTTTGCTTCCGGCTACCTGTTGACGCGGGCCGAGATGATGCGCGGCTACGACGCGTACGTGCCCGATGCCGCGCTACGCCATGACGGGTACGTATCGCCGATGTGGGCGTCGGACCTGAGCGGGTTGCCGCCGACCATGGTGCTGACCTGCCAGTGCGACCCGCTGCGGGATGAGGGCGAGGAGTTCGGGCGCCGACTGCGACTGGCGGGGGTGCCGGTTGCGGTGGTGCGGGCTCGCGGCCATGTGCATGCGTCGACGTACTCGTCGATGCACTCGGCAGCGCGCTATCGGCGGATAACGGCTGAGGCGCTGCGCGTGGCGTACACCGCGGGTGATCTTGATTCGTATTGGTCCTCACGGCGGTCGATACGAATCACGATGGGTCAGGGTTGGAAGCGGTAGCCCATTCCCGGCTCGGTGATCAGGTGCCGCGGCCGGCTGGGTTCGCGCTCGAGCTTGCGGCGCAATTGGCCGACGTAGATGCGCAGGTAGCTCGGGTCGGTGTGGTCGGGCGTGCCGCGCAGTTGGGTGAGCAGGGTCCGGCCGGTGACCAGCTTGCCGGGTGCGCGTAGCAGTGATTCGAGCAGGTGCCACTCCGTCGGGGTCAGGTGAACCCGGCCACCGTCCGCCGTGGTCGCAGTCTTGGCGCCGAGGTCCACCGTCACATCGCCGATCTGCACGACCGGATCGGCCTCGCCGGTGGAGGCCCGGCGCGTCGCCGCACGCAACCGGGCGAGCAACTCGTCGATGCTGAACGGCTTGGTGACGTAGTCATCGGCACCCAGATCCAGCGCGGCAACCTTGTCGCCGCTGCCGGTGCGGGCGGACAGCACGATGATGGGCATGGTGGCGTAGGCCCGCACGGCTCGGATGATCTCCAGGCCGCTGACATCCGGTAGCCCGAGGTCCAGCAGCATGACGTCGTGCGCGCCGGTCGCTGCCGCGGCGAGCGCCTTCGCACCGGTATCGGCCTCGGTCACCTCGTACCCGCGGGCAAGCACGTTCATCGCGAGGGCGCGCAGCAACGGCCGTTCGTCCTCGACGATCAGCACGTGCGTCACGTGTCGACTCCGGCGGGCGGGGTGTCCGTCGCGATCGCCAGCCTGACGACGAGCGTCGCGCCGCCACCAGGAGTCTCCTCCGCCTGCACGCTGCCGCCCATCGAGTCGGTGAAGCCGCGGGCGATCGCCAACCCCAGCCCAACGCCTGCCCCGTGGGCGGGTGTGTCGTCGCGGCGCTGGAACGCCGAGAACACCGCATCAGCATCCGCTCGCGCGATTCCCGGCCCGTGATCAACCACTCGGACCTCGACGTACCCGCCGTACGCGCTCGCCGCCACCCGCACGCTCGTTCGATCCGGTGCGTACCGCAGCGCGTTCTGCACGAGGTTCGCCAATACGCGTTCGAGCAGTCCGGCATCGGCGAGCACGTCTGGCAGATCGGTGGGGATATCGACGTCTATCTTGGCCGATCCAGGTGCAGCATGGTCCAGGGCGCGGGCCAGCACGTCGTCCACCCCGACCCGCGTGGCAAGCACAGGCAGCACGCCCGCTTGCAGTCGGGACAGGTCGAGCAGGTTGGTCACCAGGTCGGTCAACCGGTCCAGCGAGTCGTCGGCAGAGGCCAGCAGTTCGTCTCGGTCTTCGGCCGACCAGACCACGTCCGCCGATCGCAGGCTGGACACCGCCGCCTTGGCCGAGGCGATCGGTGTTCGCAGGTCGTGGCTGACAGCGTTGAGCAGGGCGGTGCGAGCCCGCTCGGATTCGGCCAGCGGTTCGATCGCGCGGGCAGCCTCGGCAAGTGCACGCTGGCGGTAAGCCACAGCTACCTGCGCCGCGAATGCCGTCAGCAGGCGCTGGTCCTCCGCGGGTAGCCGGTGCCCGCGCAGCACGAGCATCTGCCCCTCGTCCACCTCGGTCGTGCAGTCGCCGTCCGACGGGCTCAGCGGTGCGTCGGTACCGACGGTGGCCAGCACGCTCCACGGCCCGGTGCTTCGGGTCAGCAGGCTGACACTTTGCATCGCGAACGTTTCCTGAACGCGTTCCAGCAGCGCGGGTAGGGCCTGTTCGCCGCGTAGCAGGCTGCCGGCCAGCGCGGACAGCGTCTCGGCTTCGGCCCGCGATCGGGTCGCCTGCGCCGAGCGCCGCGCGGAGGTGTCGACGATGCGCGAGACCAGCGCCGCGGCAAGCAGGAACGTCAACAGGGCAAGGATGTTCTCGCCTCGCGCGATGGTGAACGTATGGATCGGCGGCGCGAAGTAGTAGTTCAGCAGCAGGCTCCCGGCGATGGCCGCGAGCAGCGCCGGGTAGAAGCCACCGACCATGCTGGTGACGATCACCAGCAGCAAGTAGATCGAGACGTCGGCGGCTAGCGAGATCTCCGAGCGGGTGGTGGTCAG
>JBDTDN010000393.1:0-3245 GCA_039923055.1 Jatrophihabitantaceae bacterium | reverse complement strand
CGATGGACCCAGCCTTCGGACCGGCCCGCTCCGTGCTGGCCGGCGCGCTGTTCGTCCCGTCCGACGCCAGCGGCAACTCCGAGTTGTTCACCCAGATTCTGGCGCAGCGCTGCCGCGATCGCGGCGTCGTGTTCGCAATGGGAACCACAGCACGGCGTTTCGTGCTGGACCGCAATCGGGTGACCGCGGTGGAGACCGACCAGGTCCGGCTGACCGCGGACGCGTTCGTGCTCGCACTTGGTGTGGCGAGCCCATTCCTTTCCCGCAGCGCCGGACAGTCGCTGCCGGTGTACCCGGCCAAGGGGTATTCGCTGACCGTGCCGCTGGCCGACCCGGCCAAGGCGCCCACCCTGCCCGGCGTCGATGAGAAGACTCTGGTCGCCTGGTCCAGGATGGGGGAATCGCTGCGGATGTCGTCGACGGCGGAATTCGCCGGCTACGGTCGCGGCTGGGAGCCGTCTGACCTTGACAACATCCTGGCCGCCGGCCGCGAGTTGTTCCCCGGGGCCGCCGACTGGGACAAGCTCACTGCCCGATCCTGCTTGCGACCGATGACGCCGGATGGGCCGCCCATCATCGGCAAGGGCAAGCGAGACAACCTGTTCTACAACACGGGTCACGGGCACATGGGCTGGACCATGGCCTGTGGCTCCAGCCGTATCCTGGCCGACCTGATGGCCGGCAGGAGTCCGGCCATCGCTACCGACGGCATGCAGGTCAGAGCATTTCGGCACTGACCGGCCGGACAGATCGCGCAGGCGGGCAGATCGCGCAGGCGGGCGCGCAGATGATCGACGTGACTGCCGCCAGGTGCCGTTGCGCTCGCTCGCCGTAGCATCATGGGCGTGCCAACGTCGTTCATCGGATTCCCGTCGGCAGCGTTCGACTTCTACGACGATCTCGAGGCCGACAACTCCAAGACCTTCTGGGAGGCCAACAAGCAGGTCTACGCCGACGCGGTGCGAGCGCCGATGGTGGCGCTGATCGACAGGCTGGCTGCCGAGTTCGGCACTGCCAAGATCTTCCGGCCCTACCGTGACGTACGGTTCGCCGCGGATCGCACGCCCTATAAGACCCACCAAGGTGCATTTGTCGAGGCGGCTCCGGCTACCGGCTGGTATGTCGAGATGGCGGCGTCGGGCTTCCGGGTGGCCGTCGGCTTTTACCACGCATCGACCGCCGGCCTGGCCGCTGTGCGCACCGCGATCGATGGCCCGCTCGGCGCCGAGTTGGAGACCATCGTGACCCGGATGCGCCGCGGTGGCTGGCAACTCGGCGGTGAGCAGCTGAAAACGGCCCCCCGCGGCTTCGGTGCCGACCATTCCCGGATCGAGTTGCTCAGGCACAAGTCGATGACGCTGAGCAGGTCGTACGGATTCGACGCGGTCGTGCACACCCCGGCGCTGGTCACCAGGGTGCGCCGGGATTGGCGAGCCGGCCGGTCTTTCGTCGAGTGGATGGTGGCCCGGCTGGACGGAACCAGCTGACGTCGGTGGTGGCGACCACAACATCGCCAGTGCCCCGGTCGGACTGGAACCGGCACGGAGGCTCTCTCATTGGGTAGTCACGTCCCGAAGGTCCGTGTCACATACCCGTGCGGTCTCGGGCGAGGGTATCCAGACCGGCCGCCACCAGACCAGGGATTGCCTGGCCGGCCGTTTGGAATTCCGGGCCGACGGTTTTGCCCTGCAGATATCGGGCATGGATCGTGGCGGCGATGCCGGCGAGCTTGTAATTGCCGAACGCCACGTAGAAGGGCAGGTCCTGCGTGGTGAGGCCGCGTGCGTGCACGTATCGTTCGACGAGCTCCTCGATCGACGGAAAGCCCGGGTTGCCCGATATCGGATGCGCTGCGCCGGTGACCTGGGCGGACAGCGGATCCCAATAGGTGGCCAGCATGCCGATGTCGGCCATCGGGTCGCCGAGGCTGGACATCTCCCAGTCCACGATCGCCGCGATCCGGCCCGGATCGCGTTCTTCCAGGATGGTGTTGTCCAAACGGTAGTCGCCGTGCACGATCGCGGGCGCCGGATCCTCCGGGACTCGTTCCAGCAGCGCTTCGGCCAGTCGGGACATCGGCACCCGATCGTCGGGCGCGGACTGCTGCCACTGCTCCAGCCACCGGTGAATCTGCCGTCGCATGAATCCCGCCGGTCGACCCAAGCGCTCCAGTCCGACGGCATACGGATCGATGCCGTGCAGTTGCACCAGCCGATCAACAAGGTCGAACGCAACTGCCCGGGCCTGCTGGGAGGTCAGGGACCGGGCTTGTTCCGCGCTTCGGATCACCGGCCCCGGCACGAACTCCGACAGCATGAACGGCGCCCCGAGTATCCCGACGTCCTGCTCGAACAGCACCATGGCAGGCACCGGAAGCCCGGTGGAGTGCAGCGCACTCATCACCCGGAACTCGCGGCCTATGTCGTGCGCGGTGGCCAGGACATGCCCAAGCGGTGGGCGCCGCAGCACTAATCGCCGGGCGCCGACCGTGACCAGGTATGTCAGGTTGGACCGGCCACCGCTGATCATCTCAACGACGACAGCGTTCGAATCGCAGCCGACGGCGCCGGCCAGATAGTGGCCCAGCGCGGGAAGATCCATCCCGGGAATCGTCTCGTCGGGCTGCACCGGAGCGTCCGACTCCGCTGGGTGCGTGTTCGATCCCGGGGTCATGTCACGCTGCCCGTGGTGGCGCGTTCGCGTGCGCGAACGGCCGATTTGGCCACCGACCAGCGGTGCGTCTCCGACGATCCATCGTAAATGCGAAAGGCGCGAACCTCCCGGTAATACCGCGACAGCAGGGAATCCTCCGAGATGCCCAACGCGCCGCAAATCTGCACCGCGCGGTCCACGACGCGGCCGACGGCCTCTGACACGTAGACCTTCGCGATCGAGGAGAGCCGGCCGGCCCGGACGCCCGCGACGTCGATCTCGTAGGCGCAGCGCGCGATTATTGCTCGGCTGCATTCGATGTCGATCTCGGAGTCGGCGAGTTGCTGTTGGACCATGCCCAGGCCTGCGAGCTTGCTGCCGAACGCCGATCGCGCCGAAGCGCGGTCGAGCGCATAATCCTGGGCTCGCCTGGCGATGCCCAACCAGCGCATGCAGTGCGTCAGACGCGCGGGCGCGAGGCGCACCTGAGCGTACTTGAAACCCTCGTCGACCTCGCCGAGGACGTAGTGCGTCGGGACTATCACGTCGTGGAAACGGATCTCGCTGTGGCTGCCGATCTGCCCCGCGTCCAT
>JBDTDN010000392.1:0-10075 GCA_039923055.1 Jatrophihabitantaceae bacterium | reverse complement strand
CATAGGCACCCTCCACGACCAGCAGACCATGTGGCGCACCAGGACGCCGGGACGGTTCGTACTCCGGCCGTAGCGCGAGTACAGCGGGCCAGGGGATCAGCACCCGCGCCAGTCCGTCCCGATGGTGCAGATGGCACGGCGCAACCACCAGGCTCGGGCGGATCAACCACGAGATGCCGACCGCGGCACACAGCGCAGCAACGAGCGCGACCACGCAAACGCCAACTCCAGGACGGACAGCCAACAGCACCACGCCAGCCACGATGAGCAGCGCAACCAGCACCGTCAGCACGGTGCCGAGCGAGGCGAGCAGCGGCGCGCGGAACACGATTCGATGCGGCAGTACCGCGCGCTCTGCCTGGCGTCGCTGCTGGGGAGCCACCCACAGCGGTGGGGGCGCCATCGGCGGCGCAGTCAGCTGACTGACCGGGGGCGGACCTGGCCGTGGGCGTGGACGATCGGTGTGCAGTTGAACAGCGCGAAGTCCAGGGGACGGCCGGGTACCTGGAGGTCTCGGCAAGGCGGAACCCGCTGCCGCGAATCTGGCAGGGCTGGGTTCCATCGGCAGTGGGGCCCTCTCGATCACGCTGGGCTGCTCACGGATGAGCACATGGGTGCGCGGCCACCCGTTGCCGGACTCGATCCGCCGGAGTTCCTCTGCGAACCAGGACAGGCGCGGCGGGCGTACGGCCGGATCCTTCGAAAGCGACCACAGCAGCAGGTCAGACAGCGTCAATGGAACGTCCGCACCGAAGACCGGACGGACCGGGTCGCGCAGAATCCTCAGGATGGTGGCCGCCGGCGACTCGCCGAGGTAGGCCTCCAGCGGTGGTCGCCCGGCGAGCAGTTCGTACAGCGTCGAGGCCAAGCCGTAGACGTCCGCCGTCACTGTCGGTTCCTGGCCCAGCAGCAGTTCCGGCGCAGCGTGCACGCTGGCGAAGTCGAACAACTCTGCCGGGGCCGGGACCGAGGCCTGCAATCGAGCCAGTCCGAAGTCGGCCAGTGCAGGCTCACCGAATTCGGTGATCAGTATGTTGGCGGGGCGCACGTCGCGGTGCAGGACGCCACTACGGTGCGCCGACTCGAGCGCAGCAGCGATCTTGATCGCGATCGAAACCGCCTCGGGTACCGGTAATGGCCGGCCGCCGGCGAGTCTGTCCAGCAGCGAACCGTGGCACAGTTCGAGCACAAGGACCGGCCGCCGGTCGGCCAGCGCAAACGAGCGGTACAGCGTGACGATGTTGGGATGCGACCCGAGCGCGGCCAGTGCCGACGATTCGCGGGCGAAGGACTCCAGTGCTCGCGGCGTGACGCCGTCCACGTTCAAGACCTTCAACGCGACCGGACGATGTGACATGTCCTCGCGAGCGGCGTACACGCCCGCGTGGGTTCCCTGCCTGATGCGCACCACGTCGGTGAAGCCGGTGAAGGGGTTGGACACGGTGCCGCGCGCGTGGTCGACGTGCGTGCGCGCCATCGTCGTGCCTCCCAACGTCCAACTTGCACCCTATCTGATCAAGGTGTGTCAGAGCCGTTCACGCGTCGTAGGTGACCGCCACGGTGTCGCTCACCGGTAGGGACTGGCAAGCGAGCACGAACCCCTCGTCCAAGTCGTCCTGTTCTAGGATGTCATTGCTCAGCATGCTGACCTCGCCCTCGGTGACGATGCAGGCGCAGGCACTGCAGGCACCTTGCCGACAGGAGAAGGGGGCCTTCAGACCCTGCTCGAGCAGGAAGTCCAGCAGCTTGGTCCGCACCGGCCAGTCGTAGCTGTGGCTCTCGCCGTCCAGGCGCACCTGGAGCGAGGCGGTCCGGCCGTCGTCATCCTCGGTGGCAACGGTAGCGACGGCGTTGAACGGATTTTCAGCCAGCGACTGGAACTTCTCGACATGGATCCGAGATGGCGGCACGCCCAGTTCGCGCAGCGAGTGCGACACCGACTCCATGAACGGGCTCGGCCCGCATACAAAGCAGTTGTAGGAGGTGTACGGCGCCGCGATCGCCTTGAGTTGCGCGCGGCTGGGCAGTCCCTGTACGGACTCCAGCCAGTGGATGACGTGTAGCCGGTCAGGGTAGGCCGTGGCCAGCTCGCGAAGCTGCGTTGCGAAGATGACGACGTTCTCATGTTGGTTCGCGTAGACGAGAACGACCTTGCCGTTGCCGGTGGCCAGCGCCGACTTGAGGATCGACAGTACCGGCGTGATGCCGCTGCCGCCGGCGAACAGCAGCAGGTCCTCCTCGAAGCTCTTCGGCGTGAATACTCCGGCCGGCGGCAGGCACTCGACGGTGTCGCCGACGGCGAGCATGTCATTGATCCAGTTCGAGCCCACTCCGTCTCGTACGCGTTTGACTGCCACCCGTAGCTGAGCGTCAACGTGCGGTGAACTGCACAGTGAGTAGCAGCGTGCGACCGGTTCACCGGTAAGCGCCGTCAGCTGCAAGGTAAGGAACTGCCCTGGCCGGTAACTGAATTCCTCGGTCGCATCCGGGGGAACCTCGAACACGACAGAGCAGGCGTCGTCGGTCTCGCGCGTTACCTCGAGGACCCGAAGCCCATAGCGCCGAGGTGCGTCAGGCATCGGGGACGACCAACCGGCCCGAGACAGCCGCGTCCTCGATACTCGCCTTCAACCGTGGACAGCCGAGGAACTGCGCGCTCAGGGTGCCGGCGACTACTGCGGCCGCGAACTCCGGGCAGCTGCTCGCCGGATCGCTGGTCCACTGCACACTGGTGTGCCTGTCGCTGTTCTTCTTCACCAGGACCTGCGTGCCGCAGTGCGAACAGGTCACCGGGGCTAGACCGATCTCGACGTACAGCCGCTTGTCCGCGGCCGTCTCTTGGGCCTGTTCGTCCGGGGTCGACGCAGCGCCGGCCCGCCGCCGAGCCGGCGCGTGCGTGTTCATCGCTAGTGGGCTCCGGCCTCGGCAGTGTCCTGCGGCAACTGGTCGGCAGAATTGCGCCGAGCGATGTTCCCCGCGACTTCCTGTTCCCAGGCCTGCACGGCATGAGCGGTGTCGATCTCGAACTCGAAGCGCGCCGTCATATCGTCGGTGATGTCGGCAACGTCAACGTAGAACTGCTCGTACCAGCGGCGCAGTTGATACAGCGGCCCGTCCTCCTCACAGAGCAGGGGGTTCTCGATACGGCTCTTGTTCTTCCAGATCTCGACATCCTGCTCGAAGCCGACCTTGAAGCTCTTGGCGAACTTGCCGGCGATCTTGTTCGCCATCTCGCTGTCGACGCCGGGGAGCTTCTTGACCATCACCGCGTACTGGAGCACGAACGAGTTCGCATCGATCGGATAATGGCAGTTGATCAAAACGGACTCGATCATCGTGCCGCCGAAGTTGTTCCACAGCTTGTTGATCATGTACGACGGGCCGAAATAGGAAGCCTCAGACTTCAGCGTGTTGTCATCGCCCGCGTAGTTGGACGCGTTCTTCGAGCCGGCACCGATGTCCGGACGGCCGCGTGAGTCGAGGTACTGCGTGGCGACGTGGCCTTCGAAGATGTTCTTGAAATACGTCGGGAACGCGAAGTGGATGTAGAAGAAGTGCGCCATATCCGCGACGTTGTCGATGATCTCGCGGCAGTTGGAACCCTCGATCACCAGCGTCGTCCAGACCCAGTCGCTCCACTCGTCCGAGCCGAACCCCTCGATCGTCGGGATCTCGACCTCCGGGGTGGGCGGGTTGCCTTCGGGGTCGTTCCAGACGAACAGTTGGCCGTTCTTCTCCAGCGTCGTCCACGCGCGGGTCCGGGCTCGCAACGGGACGCGCTTGGCGTACGGGATCGCGGCGCAGCGTCCGTTCCCCGCCCAACGCCAGTCATGGAACGGGCAGGCCACATTGTCACCCTTGATCGAACCTTGGGTCAGGTCGCCGCCCATGTGCCGGCAGTACGCATCCAGCACGCTCACCGCGCCGTTCTCCCCGGCGAACACGACGAGCTTGGTGCCGAATGCCTGCACGGCGTGCGGTTTGCCGTCGCGGAAGGTGTCGAGCAGACCCAGGCAGTGCCAGCCCCGCGCGAACCGGTCCGGCACCGTCCCGGTGTCGATCGTGCGGACTGCGTCGCCAGCGGTATCGGTCGCCTGCGTCATGTTGTCTCCTTGCTTGGCGGTCGAGCCCGACGGTCTGCGTAAACGGTCCAGCGAGCACTCGCAATACGAGAACACGTTATAGAAATCGTCTCGCATCCGCCACCAGGACGCAAGCAGTGGCATTGCTGACAGGGGAGTAAGTCACGACCTACGCATGCTCGACATGAACGAGAACGTGTTCTAGTCTGGCAGTGCTACCGGCGACACTCAGACCGCTGCCCGATCAACTTCGGCACCACGTGCCACTCGACAAACGGGAGACCAGCAATGACGAATCCGACGAATCTCGATCCTGCCGGAGTTGCTGGCGAGGTCATAGACGCGGTCCGGAATCTACTGCCGACCCTGCGCGATCGCGCGCAGCAGACCGAGGACGCGCGGCGCATCCCGCACGAATCCATCAAGCAGTTGCAGGACACCGGGATCTTCCGGCTCCTGCAGCCGGCCCGCTTCGATGGCGTGGAGGCCTCGCCCGTCGCGTTCTACCAGGCCGTCCGATTGGTGGCCAGCGCCTGCGGTTCGACCGGCTGGGTGTCGTCCGTGCTCGGCGTCCACCCGTGGCAGTTGGCCCTCTACGACGACCACGCGCAGCAGGATGTGTGGGGCCAGGACACCTCCACGCTCATCTCCTCGTCATACGCACCGATGGGGCGCGCGAAAGCTGTCGACGGGGGATACACCTTCAGCGGTCGGTGGAGCTTCTCCTCCGGATGCGACCATGCTCAGTGGATCTTCCTCGGCGGCCTGATCATGAACGACGAGGGCAACGTCATCGACTTCCGTACCTTTCTGCTGCCCCGCGCCGACTATGAGATCGACGACGTGTGGGACATGATCGGTCTGCGCGGCACCGGCAGCAACGACATCATCGTCAAGGACGCGTTCGTCCCGGAATACCGCACGCTGAGCTTCGTCCAGACCGGCGCCTGCGAGGGACCGGGTCAGGCACAGAACGCCGCGCCGCTGTACAAGTTGCCGTTCGCAATGGTGTTCTCCAACTCGATCTCGGTGCCGGTCATTGGTATGGCGACCGGCGCATACGACTCCTACGTCGACTGGACGCGCGAGCGGGTCCGCGCCTCCACCGGGGGCAAGGCCAAGGACGACTCGTTCAACCAGTTGCGTATCTCCGACGCGGCCAGCAAGATCGACGGTGGCGTGTTGGCGATCGAACGAAACATCAACGAGGCACTCGCACTCGCCGAGGCCGGCGAGAAGATCCCGATGCCACTGCGGGTCCGCGCCCGCCGCGACCAGGTCAACGCCACCGGCGCGGCGATCAACGCTGTGGACCGGCTCTTCGAGAGTGCTGGCGGTCGCGCGCTGAAGGCCGGAACGCCGATCCAGCGGTTCTGGCGCGATGCGCACGCCGGCCGGGTTCACGCGATTAACGATCCGGAGAAGGCGCAAGTGCTGTTCGGACAGTTCGAGCTCGGCCTGAAGGTCCAGGACGCATGGCTCTGACCGCAGAATCGACCGGGCGTCATGCCGACCTGCCATCCGGGCTTCGTCTGCACTATTACGACTCGGAAGCTGACATCGAGGCGCACACGCGACACGAACAGACCATCGTGCTGCTGCACGGCGGGGGACCAGGGGCGTCGGCCTGGTCGAACTTCGGGCGAAACCTGATCGCGTTGTCCGGCCAATTCCGCGTGCTCGCCGTCGATCAGCCCGGGTTCGGCCTGTCCAGCAAGCCGGCCGAGTTCGACAAGCAGTTCTTTACCTACAGCGCCGATGCGCTGGCCGAACTGGTTGAGCACTTGGGCGTCGCGAAGGTCGACCTGGTCGGCAACTCACTCGGCGGCGGGACTGCCGTCAGGTTCGCCCTGAACCACTCGGACAAGGCGGGTCGGCTCGTGCTCATGGCGCCCGGCGGCCTCGGGCTGAACGTGTTTGCAGCCGATCCCACCGAGGGCATCAAGAAGCTGTACCAGTTCGGAGCGCCACCCGGTCCCTCCCCGGAGAAGCTCGCGGAATTCCTGCGCACCCTCGTCTTCGACCAGACAATGATCACCGATGAGCTGATCGCCGAGCGGTATGCCAGCGCCAGCTCGCCGGAGACACAGGCCGCCATGGCCGCGATGGGCGCCTCCTTCATGCGCCCCGGCGCGGCCGAGGAAGCAATGCTCTGGCGGGAGGCCTACCGGCTGCGACAACGAGTACTGCTGATCTGGGGTCGCGAGGACCGTGTCAACCCGATCGACGGTGCATTCGTCGCACTCAAGCTCATCCAGCGTGCGCAACTGCACGTGTTCGGCGGGTGCGGTCACTGGGCGATGCTGGAGAAGTTCGATGAGTTCAATAGGCTCACGACTGACTTTCTGACATCCTAAGAAGGGACCGCGATCTGATGGCTATCCGCTCGCTCGGCTACCTGCGCGTCGAGTCGACCGACATCGACGCGTGGCGCGATTACGGCCTGAAGGTCCTCGGGATGAGTGAGGGCACCGGCACGACGCCAGGAGCCCTGTACCTGCGAATGGACGACTTCCCGGCTCGCCTGGTGATCGTGCCCGGTGAGCGTGACCATCTGTCCGCAACCGGGTGGGAGACGGCCAACGCCGCCGAACTTCAGCAGGTCCGTGACGCGCTGAACGCTGCCGGCGTTCGGTTCGCCGAAGGCACGCCGGAGCAACTGGCCGACCGGCGTGTGGACGAATTGATCAGTTTCGACGACCCGTCCGGGAACACGCTGGAGGTATTCCACGGCGCCGCGCTGGAACATCGCCGGGTCGTCTCCCCGTACGGCCACCGGTTCGTCACCGGCAAGCAGGGTCTGGGCCACATCGTGCTGTCGACGACCGATGACGAGGCCGGCCTCACGTTCTACCGCGACGTGCTGGGTTTCCGACTACGAGACTCGATGCGGTTGCCTGGGGAGTTGGCCGGCAAGCCAGCGGGCACGGCGGTCTGGCTGCGCTTTTTCGGCTGCAATCCTCGCCATCACAGCCTGGCGTTCCTGCCTATGCCGACGACATCGGGCATAGTTCATCTCATGATCGAGGTGGAGAATTCTGACGACGTGGGCCTAGGCCTGGATCGGGCGATGCGCAAGAAGGTGCCCTTGTCCGCGACGCTCGGACGACATGTCAACGACCTGATGCTGTCGTTCTACATGAAGACGCCCAGTGGGTTCGACGTCGAGTTCGGCTGTGAGGGCCGGCAGGTGCAGGACGATTCCTGGATCGCGCGGGAGAGCACCGCCGTGAGTCTGTGGGGTCACGACTTCTCGATCGGCGCGCGGCAACAGTGAGCGCTGAGTCGGTTGGGACCGGGTCAGGTGATCCGGGGCCAGCCGCCACGGGGATCGATCCCGGTCAGTTCCGGAAGGCGCTCGGACACTTCTGCACGGGCGTCACGGTTATCGCGGCGATGGGCGAAAACGGCCCGGTCGGCTTCGCTTGCCAGTCCTTCGCAGCGCTGTCGCTGGAGCCGCCACTCGTGCTGTTCTGCCCGGGCAAGAGCTCACAGACCTGGCCGCTGATCCAGACAACCGGACACTTCAGCGTGAACGTCCTGGCGCATTCGCAGGCCGACGTCAGCGCCGTGTTCGGGCGGTCGGGAACGGATAAGTTCTCCGCTACGGGATGGAGTTCCGCGCCGTCCGGCGCGCCGGTTCTGGACGGCGTGCTCACGTGGATCGATTGCTCGATCGACAACGTGTTGGACGGTGGCGACCACTGGATTGTGGTCGGCCGGGTCGGCGCTTTGGGAGAGAACGATTCGCAGCGGCCACTGTTGTTCTACCGTGGGGCGTACACCAGCACCGAGGCCCCAGAACGCACGCCGGGGATCATGGACAACCTGATCACGTGGTCGCGCGACGACGAATGGTTCTAGCCGGAGTTATTGGCACGCTACGGCGACTTGAGCAGGACGCAGTTGTACTGGCCACCGACGTAGGCCCAGCCGACATTGAAGCTCTGCGCCTTTGGATCGAGCATCCACGCCTTACCGAACGACTCGATCTTCGTGATCGCGAGCGTGCCGCTTTGGGTCGGCACCGAGGTCCAGGCGTAATGGGGCACGCAGGCCGCGCCGCCGCCCTTGTTCATCGCGCAGGTTTGCGCGTTCGCCGTCACTGCCGCAGCTACGGGCGCAACGCCGTTCTTGGTCCGGAACGCGTTCAGAGCGGCAATGGCACCGCCGTCGCCGGTCACCACGCACGATTTCGCGGCCGGGCACGGATCACCTGACGCCGGCGGCACCGCTGGGCTCGATGACGAAGTTGCCGTGGTCGAATCCGGTGTACGACCCTCGGTCGCGGTCTGGCTGGTCATGGCGTTCGTGCCGGTATCGAGAGGCTGTGGACCGGGTCCGGCGTTCGGGTCCTTTGAGCCGCCGCCGAGCAGGACCATCAGGCTGGCGACGATCAGCGCAATACAGCCGAGCACGACGATTGCCCACAGGGCACGGCTCCGGGAGGGTTCGGCGTCCTCGTCCCAATCCTCGATGTCCGGCAGCACCCCGCCCACGCGTTCCCCTTTCTTCGAAGTTCGGCTCGGGGGACAGTATGCGTTATCGGGTAGATCGTCCGGAACTTCCGCACAGCTCAGCGATGAGGCAAGCCGTGCAGATAGCTCTTGCGCTGTTTTCGTGCGCTGATCCGCCAGCCGTCCGGCGTCCGAACGAAGGTGTCGTCGTACCAGAGGCCGACGAAGACCACCGACTCCGTGCCGTGATCATCCAGCGTCATCGGATTGTGGCAGATCGTGCGCGCGGTCGCGGTGTCGCCGTCAAAAGCAATCTTGCTGGTCGCGACCAGGTGCTGGTGGCTGCTGAACAGGTTCAGGACCTGCTCGAACCACACCTTGATCTCCGGAAGCCTTCCGGCGATACCGCCGGTGGCGGTGAAGTCCAGAGCGGCATCCGGCGTGAAGATCGCATCCAGATCGTCCCAACGGTGCGTGTCGACCGCGTAGCTGTAATCGGTGATCAGATCCTGGATCTCGATGCGGTCCGAGATCTCCTGCAGCGACTTCACAGCCCCACCGCCGATTCCAGTCTGGCCAGATGATCGGACGGTTGTCCGAACAGTTGAGTGCCCGCCTGGGCACGTTTGAAGTACAGGTGGGCATCGTGCTCCCAGGTGATCGCGATGCCGCCGTGCAGTTGGATCGATTCGGCGGCAACCGTGAAGAACGTCTCGGCGCAGTAGGTCGCGGCGGCGGCCGACTCGATCGTGCCGTCAACTGCCGCGTAGGACGCAGACCGGGCTGCCTCGACCCGCACGTGCAGGTCGGCCATCCGGTGCTTGAGCGCCTGAAAGCTACCGATCGGACGGCCGAACTGGATCCGTGTCTTGGCGTAGTCGACGGTGAGTTCCAAGCACCGCGACATGGCACCGACCTGTTCGGCGCTCTGTGCGACGGTGACGACGTCCAGCACGCGCGCAAGCGCGGACTTTGCGTCGCTGGTACCCAGTCGTCGTCCCGGCGTCCGGTCGAAGGTGACCGCTGCCAGACGCCTGGTCAAATCCATCGTCGGTGTGTGGTTGCGCTGGACGCCGGGCATTGTTGGGTCGACCTCGTACAACGCGAGCGCGTTGCCGTCGAGGGCCACGACGAGCAGCACATCCGCTAGGTCGCCATCCAAAACGTAGTGCGTGCTGCCGTGGAGTGTCCCGTCCGAGGATGCCACGACGGTCGCGGTGTCGGTGGACCAGCGACCGTCCGAGCCAGCCCAGCAGACGGATGCGACCGATCGTCCGTCGGCGATGCCGGGCAGCAGTCGGGCGTTAGCAGCGTCGTCATCCAGTGTGAGCAGCAACTGTGCGGCCAGCACGCCCGAGCCGAGTAGGGGGGACGGCGTGAGGGTGCGGCCCAGTTCTTCGAGCACGAGATGGGTTTCGAGCGGCCCAGCTCCGGCCCCGCCGAATCGTTCGGGTATCGAGAGCGCCGCTATACCGATCTGATCACACAACAGTCGCCACAGCGCGTCGTCGTACCCCCGCGGTGTCTGGACCGCCC
>JBDTDN010000391.1:0-12116 GCA_039923055.1 Jatrophihabitantaceae bacterium | reverse complement strand
GCCCGCGGCCGCTGGGCCGGCCACGACAGCCCGCCGATCGTGACCGGCACCGTGATCCGCGTCCACGTCCAGCACCTGCCCAAACCCACCGCCCGCACGATCAAAACATTGTGGCTATGGACCGCCGGACCCGTCGATCTGGACATCGCCTGGCGGGCCTACCTACGCCGCTTCGACATCGAGCACACGTTCCGCTTCCTCAAGAACACCCTCGGCTGGACCGCCCCCGCGTTACGTACCCCCGCACAGGCCGACCGCTGGAGCTGGCTCATCATCGCCGCCTACACCCAGCTACGCCTGGCCCGCGGCCTGGTCGCCGACCACCGACTGCCCTGGCAACACCCACGCGCACCAGCCAAACTCACCCCCGCCAGAGTCCGGCGCGGATTTCCTGCACTTCGTGCACACCTGGGCACACCAGCCAGTCCACCAAAATCCAGAACCGCCGGACCAGGCCGACCCAAAGGCACCCGAAGACCACCCCGAACCCGCTACCCGGCGATCAAGAAAGCAGCCTGACCAGCACCCGCAGGTTTAATCGCAAGCTTAGAAGACGGTGCTGATCGTCGGCGTTTGTATCGCTCTCGTAGTCGGTGGCTACCTCGCAACACTTACGTCGGTGAGTCTGCTGTCCGGTACTCAAACGGTGTGGGTCGGTGTCGTCGTGGTCCTTGCGGCCACTGTTGGTACGTTCACGTTGCAGGCGCCGGTCTGGCTGCGCGTCGTGGCCGTGGTTTCCCTAGTGCTGTCGATTGGTAGCGCGGTGTCCGACGAGGTTCAACTCCAGCAAAGGCGAGAGGATCTGAGCAGGATCTTCAACAGCGCCCCGGCGCCTGTCTGGCACCAAGACGGAAGCCATCGCGACGTTGTGAAGTGGACGATCTAGGTTCCGCACGAGCGATCAAGCTGGAACGACGCGCCGGACAGATGGGGGCTGACCTCCCCGACCGGCGTCGAGCAGCGGCTCGCCGGACAGGTACTCGATAGCGAGTGAGGACCTAGCTGTCATCTCGCTCCGAAGCACGGCCGCCAGCAGTCGATCACGCAGACCGCCGTCGCCGTCGTAACCGAAGCTCATCGTCGCCGTCATGCCGCTGATTCTGCCGGTCTTCATGGTGAAGCCCCGTCCGAATCGGACGGGGCCCACACCGTTGATCAGGTGCGCGCGCTCAACGTTCCTCGGCCGACGCAGTGGCCGGAACGTTGCTGAGCCGCTCGGACTCGTCGTGGATGTCGGCGCCGATCTCTCGGAGTCGAGCCTCGTTGTCGTGCCAGTGGTGCGCGCAGAAGAGTAGTTCGGATCCGGAGATCATGATGGCGCGGACGTAAGCCTGCGCACCGCACCGGTCACATCTGTCGGTGGCGGTCAGCGGACTCGCGGCGAGTGTCGTAGTCACGTTGGCACCTCTCTGTGCGCTGGGCACCTCAGGCGAGGTGCTCGTCGTGCTCTGAGGCCTTACACGTAACCACCGATTCGGCCATACCGGCGGCGACACCCCGAGAGCGATTTCCTGTTGTCCCTACTTACGCTAGCCGTCGCGACGACAGAGTTTGCATCCGTAGTCGCTTGTCCGACTTAACGAACGATTCCCCATTGGGATTCCCGAGTGTCGATACGGGTGATGCTGAGCACCGCTCAACGGCCTCGCAGGACCGGTTCAACCGCCGAGCAATTCCATCAGATGGTCCCGGCGGCGCTGTAATACCTCGGCTGTAGCAGCCGCCGACGCCGGCCCGGGGACCGCGCGGCGCAACTGCGCGTGGATCTGCGCGTGCGGGGTGCCCTGTCGGGACGCGAGCACCCCTACCAATCGATTCAGCTCTCGGCGTAAGTTGGCACCGGCCCGCCACGCGCTCGCCTCGGCGGACGGGGGCGCAGCAGCGGCAGTCGTTGCCCGGCGCCGGTTCGCCGAGTCCCGGCGTGCCAGCAGCGAGGCCATCTGCTCGGGCGACAAGATCCCGGGCAGGCCGAGAAAATCCTCGTCTTCCTCGGTCATCTCCATCGGGGCGGCAACGACCGCGCGTCCGGCGTGCAGGAGGTGGGCGAACGCGGCGTCGGCGTCGATAAGTTCGTAACTGTCCCGCTCGCCAGGCTCGGGCACGATCGGTTCGACGTCCAACGAATCATCGGCGGCTGACGGCGGCGGGATGACGTGATTGCGTTCGGCTTCCATCTCCGCGGCCAGGGTCAACAGCGGGCGTACAGCCGGCAGGAACACCGTCGCCGACTCCCCCGCGCCCCGCGCCCGGACGACACGACCGACTCCCTGGGCGAAGAAGAGCGGCGTGCGGTAGGCCGTCATCCAGGCCAGGCAGGCGGCACGCGGCACGTCCACCCCCTCGGACACCATGCGCACGCAGACGGCGATCCGTTCGGTGCCCACGGTGAACGCCGCGATCTTGTCGCTCGCCTTCGGGTCGTCGGACAAGATCACGACAGGCTTGTGCCCCGTCACCTGCAGCACGATCTCGGCGTACGCACGCGCGTCGTCCTGGTCGCTGGCCAGGACCAGACCCGCAGCATCGCTCATCCCATTGCTACGCAGTTGGGTGATCCGCTCGTCCATGGCGGCGATCACGTGGGGCACCCACTTGCCTTTCGGATTCAGGGCAGTGCGCCAGGCCGTCATCTCGGTTCGCTTGGTCCCGGCCTCGGACAGCGACGCCGCGATCACCTCACCGGCGCTGTTCCGCCAGCGGGAGGTCCCGGTGTACGCGGCGAACACGACCGGCCGCACAACCCCATCGCGCAGCGCTTCGCGGTAGCCGTAGGTGTAGTCGGCAGTGCTGCATGAGCCACCCTCGGCGTCGTCGACGTACCGGACGAACGGGATCCGCTCATCGGGGCGGGTACGAAAGGGCGTGCCGGTCATGCAGACGCGACGGCTGGCCTGCTCGAACGCGGTCGCGACGGCCTCCCCCCAGGACAGGCCGTCGCCGGCGTGATGCACCTCGTCCAGGATCACCAGGCTGCGCTTTGCCTTCGCGCGCGCGGCATGCAGCGCCGGTTTCGCCGCGACCTGTGCGTAAGTGGTCACATAGCCGATCAGGTCCGCGCGCACGGGACCGGTCGCGTTCGTCAGCGCCGCGTCCAGCGCGATCCCGGCCCGCGCGGCCGCGTCGGCCCACTGCGTCCGCAGATGATCGGTCGGACAGACCACAATGACCCGGTCGATCACCCGACGCTGTAGTAATCGCGCGGCCAGCGCCAGCGCGAACGTCGTCTTGCCAGCCCCTGGCGTCGCGGTGACCATGAAGTCCCGACGCGGATTCTCGGCTTCGTAGACGGTGAGCGCCTGCCGTTGCCAGCTCCGCAGGCGGTGACGTTCCGGTGCTGGCAACTCGCGCGGCTGAGGCACTGCCAACCTCCTCGACGTTGCGTCCCGGGTATGTCCTGATCGCGACAAAATGCCCCGTAGCTCGCCTTCCGCGTGGCGCGAAGGGCCGCAGGGCATCTGTTGCCGACCCTAACGGGCCGCACCGACCAGGACACTTCGACGCGCCCGGCATGAGAGTTCGGTCGCTGCCGCAACCGCCCCATGCGCTGGCCGCGGCCCAGTCCGCGACACGCTGATGCACCCACGCCTCGCCTGTCCGGTGTGGTGTCGGCAGACTGTGCAGTTGTGAACACTGGACGGACTGTGCTGCGTGGTGTTCGCCGCCTGCCCTACCTACTTCGCCGCACGATCGCCCAGGCGTGGAAAGATCGGGTCCTCGGGCTGTCGGCCGAGGCCGCGTTCTGGCAGTTGCTGAGCCTGCCGTCGCTGTTCCTGGCGCTTGTCGCCTCGCTCGGTTACGTCTCGCGGTGGTTCGGCGGGCAGACCGTCGACCGGACCGAAGCCCAGTTGGAGAACGGCCTGTCGCACGCGTTCAGCAAGCAGGTGGTCACCGACGTGATCTCCCCCATGCTGCACGAGGTGCTGCACGGTGGCCGTGCGGACATCATCAGTGTCGGGTTCGTGCTGGCACTGTGGGCCGGGTCCTCAGCGACCTCGACGTTCGTGAACACGATCACGATCGCTTACGGCATGCGGGACCTACGGGGGCCGGTACGCAGCAGGCTTCTCGCGCTCTGGATGTTCCTCGGATCGGTGCTGTTCGGCGTTCTCCTGCTGCCGATGCTGGTGCTCGGACCGAACCTTTTGAAGCGAGCGTTCCCGGAGCGGATGCGGGACACCGTCGACAATGTGATCAACATTGGTTACTACCCGGTCATGGTCCTACTGCTGATGCTGGGGCTCACCACGCTGTTCCACCTGGCTCCACCGCGCCGACTGCCCTGGTGGCGCGGGGTTCCTGGATCGGTGCTGGCCATTGTGATCTTCCTGGCCGGTTCCGTGGCGCTGCGTACCTACATCCGGTTCATTCTCGATCACAATCACGCGTACGGGACGCTCGCCGCCCCCATCGCCGCGTTGCTGTTCTTCTTCGTGCTGGCCCTGGGTGTCCTGCTCGGCGCCGAGTTCAACGCCGCGATCGAGCGACTGTCCCCCACCCAGGCCAAACAACCCAGGGTGTTGAAGTCACGTGGTTGGACGCACCTGCCCACCACGGATACAGCTGTACCCGAGGCGGACGAGGACACGACGGGCAGTGCAGACGGAGAGGCTCAGCCGGGTAGCACGTTCTCGTAGATCTCCTTGCACTGCGGACAGACCGGCGACCCGGGCTTGGGTGTCTTGGTCACCGGGAAGATCTCGCCGCACAATGCCTGGACCATCGTCCCCATGACTGCGCTCTCGGCAATCTTCGCCTTGCGCACGTAATGGAACATCTCGTTGCCGGTCTCGGCATCGGCGGTCTGCGGCGATTCGAGTGTCTGCGTGGTGGTCACGAACTCGATTGTGCCACTGACAAGGCAAGCTCAGCCGTCAACTGTGCGCTCGTCTTCCCCGGCCGTCAGCGCCCGCTCGGTCGAGACAATCGGTACGCCCAGTGCGCGCGCCTTGTTCTTGGGCGGGCCGTCGTTGGCGATCAGGACCGCGCACCACGGGAGCGCGGCTCCAGCGATCAGGCACAGCAACGCCACCCAGAGGGACCACTGATAGATCAGCGCGGCGACGACCACGCAGACCGCGCGCACGGCCATCATCAGCGCATACCGCCGGCGCCGGTGCTCGAACTCCTGCTCACTGCTCTGCGGCACGGTCGTGATCAGCAGGGGCTGATCGGCATGGGAGCGGTGCATGCACCCATGCTCTCACCGTTCGGCCAGGACGGCGCCTGGCCTGTGTCCTACCTGAGCATTTGCGTCGAAACCGCTGCCTCGGGAACACCGGACCTACCCCAACACGTTCTCTTATCGAACCTGGAGGACGTCGCCGACGAAGGTGCTGGTGAGTTCTCTCGACAGTGAGGCGGTCTAGTCAGATGACGACGACACGACAGACATCCACCCGAAGCGCTGCGGCGCCACGCGGTAAGGCCACCCGCACCGCAGGAGCTGACGCAGCCATCACCACGCGCGGGCACCGCAGCACGCGTTCCACCCCATTGCCGCCGGCGCCCGCGCCGACCGGTCGCCCTGTTGCCGATCTGGACGAGGTCGCGGTCTCGGCCGACCTCGTCAGGGCCTACCTGAACGAGATCGGCAAGGTCGCGCTGCTGACCGCTGCGGACGAAGTCGAGATAGCCAAGCGGATCGAGGCGGGGCTGTACGCGCAACATCTGAGCGATACCACAGGGAAGCTGACTGCCGCCCGCAAGCGCGAACTACGCACCCTGATCATCGACGGTGAACGTGCGAAGGACCACCTCGTCCAGGCCAACCTGCGACTGGTCGTCTCGCTGGCCAAGCGTTACACCGGCCACGGCATGCCTTTCCTGGACCTGATCCAGGAGGGCAACCTCGGGCTGATCCGAGCGGTCGAGAAGTTCGACTACACCAAGGGTTTCAAGTTCTCGACCTACGCGACCTGGTGGATTCGGCAAGCCATCAGCCGCGCCATGGCCGACCAGTCCCGGACCATCCGACTGCCCGTCCACCTGGTCGAACAGGTGAACAAGATGCAGCGGATGCGGCGTGAGCTGAACCAGACCCTCGGCCGCGAAGTAACCCATGCCGAGCTCGCCGTGGAGCTGGATATCACCGAGGAGCGGGTCCGCGAACTCATCGACCTCTCGCGAGATCTGGTCAGTCTGGATCAGACGGTCGGCGCGGACGACGACGCGGCGCTGGGTGACTTCATCGCCGACGAACGCGCGACGTCCGCGGCCGAGGTCGCGGTTGAACAGCAGCTCATGCACCGGCAACTGAACGACGTGCTCGACTCGTTGGAACCACGCGAGGCGGCCGTCGTCAGGATGCGGTACGGCATGGACGGTGGTCAGCCTCGAACGCTGGACGAGATTGGACGGGCCTTCAAGCTCTCACGCGAACGGATCCGCCAGATCGAGCGGGAGACGATGGCCAAGCTCCGACACCCGTCGCGGGCACAGTCGCTGCGGGACTACCTCGACAGTTGAGGATGCGAGCACTGCCGAAACAGGTTTGCGCGCGGCCCGGTACGCATAGGATCGCAGAGTGAGTCATCACAGCGACCTGATCGACACGACCGAGATGTATCTGCGGACCGTGTACGAGCTCGAGGAAGAGGGTGTCGTCCCGCTTCGCGCCCGGATTGCAGAGCGGCTAGGGCAGAGCGGGCCGACCGTGAGCCAGACCGTTGCCCGGATGGAGCGCGACGGGCTGCTCACGGTCGCTGACGATCGACACCTGCAACTCACCGACCTCGGCCGCCACGAGGCGGTCGGCGTCATGCGCAAGCATCGCCTGGCCGAACGGCTGCTGTCGGACATCATCGGTCTGGACTGGGAGGACGTCCACATCGAGGCTTGCCGTTGGGAACACGTGATGAGCGATGCCGTCGAGCGACGGATACTCGCGCTGCTGGACAAGCCGCTGGTCTGTCCGCACGGCAACCCGATTCCCGGACTCGACGAGTTGGGCTTGCCGTTCAGTGCCAGCGACGATGTGAGTCACTTGCTCACACTTACCTCGGCCGCAGCAGTAACCGGCACTGTCGAGTTTGTCGTGGACCGGATCAGCGAGCAGCTTCAGCCGGATGCACCGACGATGCACCGGATCGACCTTGCCGGGCTTCGGCCCGGCGGCCGGGTGCACGTCGCGCCCGGGCTGCCCGGTCTGAACGGTGTTCGCGGCGTCGAGGTTTGGAGCGACGGCGAGCGAACCGCGCTGGATCAGCACGTCAGTAACCACATCTTCGTACGCTGTATCTGATCCCTGCCGCGGAGCCACCCCACGTGGTCATGCGGACCTGGGCACTCGCAGCTTCGGGAACTGACGGGGATCCAGACCACGGGCGAGCGCGGCGAGCAACAGGTCTGCGGCGCTGTAGCCGGGGTCGCTGGCAACGGCCCGGTCCGCGGCCATGTTCGCCAGCGCCCCATTGCCACTTCGCCAACTGCACCAGCCCAGCAGGAACAGCGGTGCTGCGTCGTACGGTGAGGGCGCGCGGCGGGCCAGCTCGCGCCACAGTTCACGACCGTCCAGACGCTGGTCGTCCAACGCCATCCATACCGCATCACGCACGGCATACCCGGTCAGCGCAACGACGAACCTGGCCACCTCGGCGTCGGTGAGGCGAGCGTCGACCCCAGGTGTCGCGACCGCCCGCGCTGCCGCGAAAATCTCGCGCTTCACGGCACGCTGCTCCCGTTCGGCCCGGGACCCGAGCACCGCGGCGTGTGCGGCCGACTCCGCGGCGGCGATCATTGGATCCAGGGCCGACCGCTCGGCATCCGGCAGCGGATCCAGCGACGCCTCCAGCGCTGCGCGGTTGGGTAGCGCACACAACCCTGCATACGTGGCCTCGGCCGAGATGGGTGATGCCCCGGCATCGATCGCTGTCCCGCCCTCCGGGCAGCACAGGATGTCGTGACACCGATAGGACCACCAACGGCCCTTGCTGACGAGTAGGCCGTCGTCGAGCTGGCAACCCAGCGCCTCTGCCGTCTCGCCGAGTTCGACGTACAGACCGGTCCACGGCAGATGCGTCGAGGAACCGGCGACCGTACGGTCGTCATATATTACGGCCACAAATTCGCTCGCCCCGCCACGAGCCAGTGCCTCAAGCGTGTTCACCAGTACCGGCACCGCGGCCAGGTCAGCCAGATCCACTCGTGCGGTGACCACCAGGCGATGGTCGCGCAGCCCGACCAGCACCATGCTCTCGTGCGGATGAAAGCCCAGCAGGTAAGGGATGGCGTCGATGATCTCCGCCGGCGAACCGATTCGGATCCTGGGTGCGCTTTCGTGAATTCTCGTCATAGGCACCAGCGTCGGCATCGTGACGACGTGAGGACACCGCCCACTGCGATCTGGGGACGACACTCCAGGCTGGGGACGGCGCCACAGAACTGTCAGTGCAGTGTGCCCGCCCGCCACCGGTCCGCTGCGGCAGACAGATCGGCCGCCGCCCGCTCGTTACGCACCGCGAGCGCCAATTCCGCAGCACCCGGATCGCCGGGGGACAACAACTCACGACGCCCGGCCGCCAGTACGCGGAACAGCCCTGCCGCACGCTCCAGCGCCACGGCGAAGTCGCCGCGGTAGGCACCGTTCAGCACCGAATCAGCCACCTCGCGAACTGCGTCGGGCGTCGCATAGTCGGCCACCCCCGCCACTACCGCATCCGCTGTCGCCACCGGCTCGCCAGCACGCCACAGTCGGGTGACCTCGTCCCCACTGCTTCGACACCATTGCCGGAGCAGGTACAACGCCCACAATGCGCCCGGCAGGCTGACCGGGTCCGAATGCGACCACAGTGCGGCGAGTGTCTCCAAACCGACCTGATCAGCGAGGTCGACGAACGGTCCATCGGTGTCGGCGGGGCGCGCACGCCCGGCCTCGACGAGCAGGGCCGCGGTCGCCGCCGCAATCTCTGCCCGTGACTGCGATCCGTCACCGCCGGCAGCGTCGATCAACTCCGTCAGATCCGAATGCAGTGACGGACGATGCGGCCGCTCCGGGCGACCGGCAGCGCCGTCCATCAGTCCCGCTCCGACAACTCGATCACCAGCACAACGATACGGCCATCAATGCCGTGACAAGGCGCAACGCAGGCTTGGGCGAACAGGTAGCCTGTTCTATGGCGTCGGTCCGATCCACGGCCCCCGGTCCCACATTTGCCGCCACGAGCGGCCTTCCACCGAGAGGCGACCTGGCGGGCCGGCGTCGAATACCACTTCACCCGAGCAGATCCCGCCACGGTGAGGTAGGAACATGGGTATGAGCGGCGACGGCAACGGATGGGCACGCTGCAGTGCCTCACATCTGCACTGGGGACGGTTCGGTGCCGCGGGCATCCTGATCACCGACGGCAGCCGGGTCGTTCTTCAGCATCGCGCGGCGTGGACGCACGAAGGCGGCACGTGGGCCGTTCCCGGTGGAGCCCTGGACAGCCACGAGAATGCGGTCACCGCCGCGATGCGGGAGGTCCAGGAGGAGACGACCGTCGATCCGGAGCTTCTGGAACCGTTTGCCGAATGGGTGGACGATCACGGTGGCTGGTCGTACACGACCGTCCTCGCACGGGCGACGGGCGAACTGGCTCCTGCTATCGCCAACCCCGAGAGCGATGCCGTCCAGTGGTGGGCCTTCGGCGAGGTCGATGCATTGCGGCTGCACGCGGGTTTCGCCGCGGCTTGGCCGGAACTCCGCGCGTTGATCGAGCTGTCGAGCAACTGATCGCCAGCAGCGATGCAAACCTGCGCCGGTAGCGTGGCGCATCGTGCACATCCTGTTGCCGCCCAGCGAGGGCAAGCGTTCTGGCGGGCGCGGTCGATCACTCACCGCACATCCCGACGCCGGCCCGCTCGCCCTGGCGCGCACGGCCGCGCTGGACTCGCTCGCCACGCTGCTCGCCGGCGACCCTGACGTGGCCGCAGGCGCCTTGCTGCTCCCGCCTGCGGTGACTGCCGACGCGCTCGCCGCCAACGCCGTGGTGCGGACCTCGCCCACCACGGCCGCGCTGTCGCGATACGCGGGCGTCGTCTACGACGGTCTCGCGTACGGCACGCTGTCACACGGGGCGCGACTGCTGGCCAGGCGCAGCGTTTACATCTTCTCCGGCCTGTTCGGTGTCGTGCGAGGTGACGAGAACGTTCCGCTCTATCGGGTTCCGGCCAAGGCCGTGCTGCCGCGACTGGGCGTCGCCGGGACGTACTGGCGACCGATCCTGTCTGACCTCCTGCCCAACCTGCTCGGACGCGGGCTGATCATCGACCTTCGCTCGAACGACTACGCCTCGATGTGGCGTCCGGACAAGGCGATCCGCGAGCGAGTGGTCAGCGTGCGAATCCTGTCGCCCACGCCGACCGGCACCCGAGCGGTGATCAGCTATCCGAGCAAGTTCGGCAAGGGACGGCTCGCTGGCGCACTGTTGGAAACGCTCGCCGGCGGAACACCAATCACGTGTCCGCAGGACGTGGCCGACGCGTGGATCAGCTGTGGCGGCGCGGCGTACGAGCTGACCGGGCCGGGCCAACTCGACCTGTTCGCGGTGCAATAGCACTGCCGCTACGAGCGCGCACCACGACCCCCGTGGCAGGGCGCGGTGTGCGGTCGGTCACCATGACACCATGCGCCTGGACCACCTGAGCTACGCAGCCGGACCCGAGGGCTTGGCTGCCTGTGTACAGCGCCTCGGATCGAGGCTCGGTGCGGGCTTCACCGACGGCGGCCTGCACCCGTCGTTCGGCACCCGAAACTTCATTCTGCCGCTGGACAACGGGTGCTACCTGGAGGTGGTGGAGGCCCTCGACCACCCCGCGGTGGACGCCGCGCCGTTCGGTCGGGCCGTGCGTTCGCGCAGCGAACTCGGTGGCGGGTGGCTCGGCTGGGTGATCCGGGTTGATGACATCGCGCCGATCGAAGCTCGGCTGGGACGCGCTGCGGCGGCCGGGCACCGACGGCGTCCGGACGGCGTTGACCTGCGATGGCAGCAGATCGGCGTCAACGACGTCGCCGCGGACCCGCAACTGCCCTTCTTCGTCCACTGGCAGAGCGAAGAATCGCTACACCCGGCAGCAGCTGGCTCGGCGATCGCCCTGTCCGGGTTGGAGATCGCCGGCAGCGAGCAGAGCGTCGACCGCTATCTCGGGGCTTCGGCTCAGGACTCTCTGGACGGTGTCGCAGTCGACTGGTCCGCACCGACCGACGATGATGCGGGCCTGATCGCCGCACTGTTCCAGACAGCCTCTGGGACCGTCCGGATCGACTGAGGCTGCGGATGCACCGGTTCAGGCTGCAACACTTCGCAGAGGGCGGCTTCCGGTGACGCAGCCTCCACCGGGCTTGCTGGTGATGAACTGCGCGCGGCGAGCACTGAGCCGAGCAGGATGAGCGGAAAGCCGATCGCCATGCCCACGGTGAAACGCTCGTCCAACACCAAGAGCCCGAGCACGACCGCAACCGCCGGGTTCACGTACGTGATCACCGTTGCGCGGCCAGGACCGATCGCGTTGATCAACGCAAAGAACAGTACGAACGCCAGCGCGGTACAGATCGTCCCGAGAACCAGGATCGCGCCGACGCCACGGGCCGGAACGTGCGAGGGCCAGCGCAGCAACGCATACGGTAGGTACCCCAATGCGGCGAGCAGCAGCGACGCGGACACCACGGGGATCGACGGCAGATCGGCCAGTCGCCGCGCCATGATCATCGGCGCTACCGCGTAGCCGACGACGACCACCGCCACCTCTAACAGCGCACTGATCCGTAGGTGGTCGAGGTCAAGGCCGACGAGCATCGCCACGCCCAGCAGAACAAGCAGCAGCCCGGCCCACTGTGTTCGGTCGGCACGGTCCTGGGAACCGGCGACCCGCGCCACCAACACGGCAACCCGCGGAACGGCCGCGACCAACAGGCCGGACAGCGAGCTGGACAGATGTCGCTCGGCATCGCCGAGCAGCAGCCATGGGATCGCCAGTTCGATGACGGTGAACGCGAGCAGCCAGCGCCACCGGCTCAGCACCGGGCGAAACCCCCCGGCTCGTAGCGCGAGCGGCAGCAGGATCAGCCCACCGATGCCGGTACGCAGGAACACCAACGTGCCGGGTTCGACATAGCGCACGGCGACCCGGATGAGCAGGTA
>JBDTDN010000390.1:0-3067 GCA_039923055.1 Jatrophihabitantaceae bacterium | reverse complement strand
CCTCCTTATCTGGGAAGGACGATCCCAGGGTCTCCGGGAGCATGCACTTTCCCTCGTATTTCCGCACCGACTGTAGGCGACGAACATGAACGGACGGCGTCGAAACCACCCGTTCTGTCTGTACCCTCACACTCGGGAATTCATAGAACGCCCGGTCCCATCGGCCTCGCGCTGATCCGGCCGAACGCCCTCACCGGCTAGCGCCGGCGCGAGTGCTCAGGACTGCAGCCACGTGAGCCAGTCCGGCACTCCGTCTCCACGCGTGGCCGACATGGGCAGGATCTTGACGCCCGGGTTCACCAACCGGACGTCGCGCTCGAAGCGAGAAACGTCGAAGTCTACGTACGGTAGGAGATCGATCTTGTTCAACACGACAGCCGTCGCAGTGGCGAAGATGTGCGGGTACTTCAGTGGCTTGTCCGCGCCTTCGGTGACGGACATGATGACCACCCGGGCATTCTCGCCGAGGTCGAACAGGGCCGGGCAGACCAGGTTTCCGACATTCTCGATGAGCAGCAAACCGCCCGTTGGATCGAGGGTGTCCAGTGCGGCTCGCAGCATCACCGCATCCAGGTGACACCCGGAACCGGTGTTGATCTGGAGCACCGGGGCGCCCGCCGCCTTGATCCGTTCGGCGTCGAAGCTCGTTTCCTGATCACCCTCGATGACGTAGACGGGCGTAGCGCCGGCCATCGTGCGGACGGTCCGTTCCAACAGGGTGGTCTTGCCCGAGCCGGGCGAGCTCATCAGGTTGATCGCGGTGACGCCACGACCGGCCAGCCAGGCCCGGTTCTGCGCAGCAAGCTCGTCGTTCTTGGCCAGCACCCGCAGCTCAAGGGTCAACGTCTCGGTTCCACCGACCGGCACCGCAAGGGAGGCATGTTCGTGGGCCGACGAATGGACGTGCGAGTGCGTGGAACCGTCGGCATGCATATGCGGAGCGGCCACCGCGCCGGGGCGTAGGTCGACCAGTCGCACGGAGCCATCGTCTGAGCACCCGCAGGTGGCGCACATCTAGCGACTCACCTCCACTGACAGGATTCGCAATTGCTCACCGTCGAGGATACGTACGTCCGAACTGCCGCACCCGCACAGCAGAATCCGGTCCCCGACCAGAAAGTCCTCCCCGCACGTGCTGCAGTGAGCCCGTCCGGCCGGGCACTCGATCTCGAGCGTGGCGTCACCGACAGCGGTTCCAGCGGCCGCCAATTCGAAGCAGAACCGCAGGGAATCGACGCAGACGCCGCAGAGCTGGCCGACTTCCAATCGAACGCCACGGACCTGTTTATCTCCGGTGCGTTCGACGATGGCGTCGATGACGCTTGTTGCCACCGCTAATTCGTGCATTCGACGTTCCTCGTTCCGGCTGCGAATGTGTCGAGGCTTTCCCCACCCTAAGCGCATCCGAACGCCGGCCCGCCAAGGGAAAGCGAACGAATCCGGGAATCACGGATTCGTTCCAAAACCGGCGGCCCACGGCGCCTCATTCCGTTCTACGGTCGGAGGCAGTCGACGCGAAGGGCAACCTCATGACCAGTGCAGTCAAGCCGTCTCCGAAACCCGCACACGAACAGGCCGAAGCGCCGGTATTACATGTGCTCTGGATCAACGCCGGGCTCAGCTGTGACGGTGATTCGGTGTCACTGACCGCGGCGACACAGCCCAGCATCGAGGAGATCGTGCTCGGGGCGTTGCCGGGGTTGCCGAACATCCAGGTGCACTGGCCGTTGATTGACTTCGAATGTGGTCCGGAGACCGGCGCGGACAACTTCATCGAATGGTGGTGGAAGGCCGACCGCGGTGAGCTGGAACCGTTCGTGCTCGTCATCGAGGGCTCGATCCCGAACGAATCGATAAAGTCCGAGGGCTACTGGTGTGGCTTCGGCAACGATCCGGCGACCGGCCAACCGGTGACCACCAGCGAGTGGCTCGACCGGCTCGCTCCCAAGGCGACCGCGATCGTCGCCGTCGGAACCTGCGCGTGCTACGGCGGCATCCACGCCATGGCGGGCAACCCGACCGGCGCTATGGGGGTGCCGGACTACCTCGGCTGGGACTACAAGTCCAAGGCCGGCTTGCCGATCGTCTGCGTGCCGGGCTGCCCTATCCAGCCGGACAACCTCTCCGAGACGCTGGTCTACCTGCTGTACCAGGTCGCGGGCGCTGCGCCGATGATCCCCCTGGACGATCAGCTTCGGCCGATGTGGCTGTTCGGCGCCACAGTGCACGAGGGGTGCGACCGAGGCGGCTACTACGAGCAGGGCCAGTTCGCGACCGCGTACGGCCAGCCGACCTGCCTGGTCAAGCTCGGCTGCTGGGGTCCGACGGTCAAGTGCAACGTGGCCAAGCGCGGCTGGATGAACGGCATGGGTGGCTGCCCCAATGTCGGTGGCATCTGTATCGGGTGCACGATGCCTGGCTTCCCGGACAAGTTTATGCCGTTCATGGACGAACCCCCTGGCGGCAAGGTGTCCTCCGCGGCAAGCGGCGCGTACGGCGGGGTGATCCGTCGACTGCGCGGAATCACGATCAACACCCTCAACAAGGAACCGAAGTGGCGCCATACCGGTTCCGAACTCACCACTGGCTACCAACGGAACTGGCGGTAATTGCAGATGACGACCGTTGCAAAAGGATCAGCACCCTCCACGAAGAACGCCGACAGCGATGTCGTGGAGATGGCCTGGGACCCGATCACGCGCATCGTCGGCAGCCTGGGCATCTATGCCAGCGTGGACTTCAAGCAGAAGACGGTCCGCGAGTGCCACAGCACCTCGTCGATCTTTCGCGGTTATAGCATCTTCATGAAGGGCAAGGACCCGCGCGACGCGCACTTCATCACCAGTCGGATCTGCGGTATCTGCGGTGACAACCACGCGACCTGCTCGGTCTATGCGCAGAACATGGCGTACGGGGTGAAGCCGCCGAACCTGGGCGAGTGGATCATCAACCTCGGCGAGGCGGCCGAGTACATGTTCGACCACAACATCTTCCAGGAGAACCTGGTCGGGGTGGACTACTGCGAGAAGATGGTCTCCGAGACCAACCCCCGGGTGCTGGAGCTGGC
>JBDTDN010000389.1:0-3709 GCA_039923055.1 Jatrophihabitantaceae bacterium | reverse complement strand
TGGTCGTACATGCTCGTGGCCGAGGGGGCGGTCGACCTGGCGGCCGAGCCGGAGTTGTCGCTGTGGGACATGGCCGCTCTCGCTCCTATCGTCACCGAGGCGGGCGGGAGATTTACCGGCCTAAACGGTGTCGACGGTGTCCGCCAGGGCAATGCCGCCGCCAGCAACGGTCTACTGCACGAGCTGTTCCTGGCCGCGCTGCGGCCATGAGCCTGGCGGAGAGGTTGCGCTGACGAGCTGACCTACCAGACGACATCGCCGCGCAGTGTCGCCTCGGCGCCGCCGTCGATGAAGATCACCTGACCGGTGACGTGGGTATTGGACACGCCGACCAGCCAACCCAGCAGCGCGGCGATCGCCTCCGGCGGGGAGTACCCGTTCAGCGGCATCGGCACGGCCTGATCCACAATCGGCTTCCACACCGGGTCATGCACCATCTCGCCGGTCATCGGCGTCAACACCACACCCGGCGCGACCGCGTTCAGCGCGATGCCAGCCTCGGCCCATCCGGCCGCGATCGCGGTGCGCCGTACCCATCGGGCGAGTGCTGCTTTGGACGAGGAGTACAGCTGGCTCGGATTGCCCTCGACGACCATTGCGTTGGCCCGCTCGAGCGTGGCGGACTCATCACCGGACAGGCACGCCTCGATCAGCGCGCCGTCGACCGGGTGAACGCTGGACACCGAGCTGATCAGAGCGGCGCGCGGATCGGTTCCCGCAGCCAGCAGTGGACGCAGCCTGGTCAGCAACTCCGTGACGCCGAAGAAGTTCACGCTGGGCACGAGCGGGCTATTGCCGGAGATGCCGGCGCAGGCGACCACGACGTCCAGCGAGTTGCCGACCCGTTCGCGGACGGCATCGACTGCTGCAACACGCCCGCCAGCCGTGGCCAGGTCGGCGCAGATATCGGCATTCTTGAGATCGATACCGATCACGTCCGCGCCCTGCTCGGCGAGCAGCGCTGCGATGGTGCGGCCGATGCCGGAGGCCGAGCCGGTGACGACGGCGCGTCGAGTCATGTGTGTCTCCCTGGGTTGGTCGGCCGCGTTTCAGGATGCCGCCGGTAGCGGAAGTTGGGCGCGCAGGCCGCGGACCATCGAGCCGATGGCCAAGTTGAGTACCGGGCCGAGGGCGAGAGCGGATGGCTTGGCAAATTTTGCCGTTCGAGGGCAACGATCCAGGTCAGCCGCGAACCGGTCGGTGTGGCCTTGACCAAGTAGTCCTCGGCGAAGCTCCGGATACCGGGGCTGGTGGCTTCGGCGACGCTGAATGTCATTCGACGATCTCGACGAACGGGTGCAATTCGGCCGGAGGCGGGCCACTGAACAGGCGGTCCCAGAGCCTGGACCCGATCCCGATGACGCACGTCAGCTCACCCTCGGGGATACGGAAGCCCACCGACCGTACGAGTCCGGCGGCATCGGCGATGCATCTCACGCACAGTGTCCTCATCGCTATCCTGAACAGTAAGCACGATGAACACGGCCGCCTCGGTCAGCGGTCCGAGCACCGGCTGCGACTGGATCGGCTCGCTCACTGACCTTCCTTCCGTTGGTCAGCATGGCTCGCGAGGTATGGCCGGCGGGGGAGAGCATTAAGCCGGTTCGCATCGACTCCCCCGTCCCACCTCACGGCCGCCGCGAACTGCGATCGGCCCGACACCCATTGTGTCGGGACCGGCAAACCCACGTGCGCCGGCCTGCAATCGATGGGTTCACATCGACGACCCGACTCGAGGTGCCACAATTGGCGCTACGGAACCACTGGAAGGTGCCCGATGACCACTTCCGTGAAGATGACAACCTCGGCCGCGGAGCCGCTGTACGACGCCAAGCGCGGCATCTACTACACCAAGCCGAAGTTCCGGGGCTGGTCACATCTGGTCTGGTTCGAGGTCTCACTCGTCGTCGGCACCCTTGCTCTCGCGCACGCCCATGGCGCCAGAGCGGTCGCCTCGCTCGCGATCTATGTGAGCAGCGTCAGCGCACTGTTCGGCGTCAGTGCCCTGTATCACCGTGGTAACTGGACGGGCCGCTCCAACCAGTTGCTGCAACGCATGGACCACGCGATGATCTTCGTGCTCATCGCCGGCACCGCGACCCCGGCCTTTCTGCTCGCCAACCATGGTACGTACGGGATCGTCTGCCTCACGCTCATGTGGTCCTTCACGCTGACCGCCGCCGGTGTCCATATGGCGTGGATGAGCGCACCGGAGACGCTCGTGGGCGGCACGTTCATCGGCCTGGGTTGCACTGCCGCGGCCGCCCTGCCAGCTGTGTGGATCAACGGCGGCATCGCGGCGGGAGTGCTCATGATCGCCGGCGGTCTGCTCTACATCCTCGGCGCCGTCTCCTACCATCGGCGCTGGCTGGATCGCTCACCGGCAGTGTTCGGATACCACGAGGTGTTTCATGCCTACGTGTGCGCTGCCGCTGCCTGCCAGTACATCGCGATCGTGCTGTTCATCGATTGATCCGATCCTCATCGACGCCGCGATCAGACCCGCGGCGAGCGCTGACACTTCGGGCAGTAGAAGCTCGAGCGGTTCATGAAGGCCGAGCGACGTATCGCCGCACCGCACCGCGGACATGGTTCGCCTTCGCGGCCATAGGCGTTCAGAGAGCGATCGAAGTAGCCGCTCTGGCCGTTGACGTTCACATAGAGCGCATCGAAGGAAGTTCCGCCAGCAGCCAGTGCCTGTCCCAGCACTGAGCGCGCTTCAGCGAGCAGCGTCGTCACCTGCGTGCGGGTCAAGGTCGCCGCAACCCGCTCGCCGTTCAGCCGTGCACGCCAGAGTGCCTCATCGGCGTAGATGTTACCGACGCCGGAGAGCAGCGTCTGATCCAGCAAGCACCGCTTGATCGCCGAGTGGCGCCGTCGTAAGCGAACCACGAACGCCTGGTCGTCGAAGGCCGGATCGATCAGATCGCGGGCGATATGGGCCACCTGACGCGGCACTAGGCCCGCGACGCCGTCCAACGTAGGGATCAGCTCGTCCAGCTGCAGGCCGCCGAACGTCCGCTGATCGACGAAGCGCAACTCACGCTCGTCGTCGGTGAAGCCGATGCGGACGTGCAGATGCTTCTCGTCGGGAGCCGACGACGGTTGGACCAGCAGTTGTCCGCTCATCCCCAGGTGCACGATCAGGGCCTCGTCGAGATCCCGATCCGCGGAAGCCAACGGCAGCCACAGGTACTTGCCACGTCGCTGGGCCGACTCGATGCGAGTACCGGTGAGCCGCGCAATCAGGTCCTGTGCACCCGCCAGATGACGGCGAACCGAACGCTCGTGACGGACCTGCACCGAGGCGATCGTGCGACCGACGACCCAGCGCTGCAATCCGGCGCGGACGGTCTCGACCTCGGGAAGTTCAGGCACCGACGATCAGGGCGACCCGGTCGCACGACCGGTAATGGCCCGCCAGGCGAGCTCGGCGGCCAACTGCTCGGCCTCCTTCTTACTGTGGCCGGTACATGCTCCGAAGCTCTCGCCCGCGACCGTGGCGCGCGCGGTGAACGTCTTCTCGTGGTCCGGACCCTCGGAACTCATCACATAGTCCGGCACGCCCAGGCCCTGCACTGCGGTCAGTTCCTGCAGGCTCGTCTTCCAGTCCAGGCCGGCGCCACTGTTCGCGACGTCATACATCAAGGTGTCGAACAGGTTGTGGATGACGCGGGCCGCCCCGTCGATACCGTGCTGCAGGTAGACG
>JBDTDN010000388.1:0-3456 GCA_039923055.1 Jatrophihabitantaceae bacterium | reverse complement strand
GCCGACGGGCGGCCTCGTCCAGGGGGACTCGCCAATCCACGCCGACCACGTCGGCGCCTGCCGAGCGCATCGATGCCAACAGTTCACCGGTTCCGACCCCGAAATGGATCCGTGGCACGCCCGAATCGGCCAACGATTCCAACACCAACCGACTGTGCGGCAGGACGTACTGGTCGTAGTCGGCCTTGGACAGCGCGCCTGCCCAGGAGTCGAACAACTGGACCGCGGCTGCGCCCGCATTGATCTGCACCCGCAGAAAGTTCCGCGCGATGAGCGCCAGACGGTTCAACAGGGCATGCCACAACACCGGCTGCCCGTGCATCATCGCCTTGGTCTTGGCATGGTCGCGGGACGGTCCGCCCTCGATCAGGTAGCTAGCGAGCGTGAATGGTGCACCGGCGAAGCCGATCAGCGGGGTGCCCTCCAGTTCGTGAACCAACGACTGGACGGCGGTACTCACGTACGCAACGTCGGACGGTTCGAGCTCGCGCAGCACATCCAGGTCTGCAATCTGCTGGATCGGGCGCTCGACGACCGGCCCGACGCCTGCGACGATGTCGACGCCAACGCCGATCGCGACCAGCGGCACGACGATGTCAGAGAACAGGATCGCCGCATCGACACCGTGCCGACGAACCGGCTGCAGCGTGATCTCGGTGATCAGTTCCGGGTCTCGGCACGCGTCGAGCATGGCGCTACCGGCGCGCAGCTTGCGGTACTCCGGTAACGACCGCCCGGCCTGCCGCATGAACCACACCGGCGGATGCTCGCCGGGGCGGCCGGAAGCTGCCCGGATGAGCAGCGAATCACTGTTGGTAACCATCGTGGGAATCCTCCCATGAGCCGTCACTAGGGCATCGGCGCGCCTGCTGGGAATCGGCTGGGCAGCATGGGAGCTTTGGCACGTGGCTCACGAGAGGACAGCTGTGCCGGTCTCCGGCGCGGATATCGTCAAGCCCGAAATCTTCCGGGCTGCGGTGACCAGCTTGACAAGTACGTCCGTCCGTCGTGAGGTCAGGGTCGAGCCACTCCGCCCGCCCCAGCGCTTGGCGCCGTGGAGTTATGCCATCTCGGCCGACGTCCTCGCCGACGACGGTTCCGAGCTGGCTACCGGCCGTCTGGTGCTGCTACACGATCCGGACGGTGCCGAAGCATGGGACGGCGTGCTGCGGTTCGTCGCGTTCGCCTCCGCCGAACTTGACTCCCAGATGGGTGTGGACCCGATGCTGCCGGCGGTCGGCTGGAGCTGGCTCACCGGTGCGTTGGACGAACGGGCCGCTGCCCATCGCGCCGCTGGCGGCACCGTCACCCAGACCACGTCCACCCGTTTCGGTGACCTGGCCGGCCCGCGGACGACGATCGAGCTCGAACTGAGGGCCTCCTGGACGGCCGACAACACCGAGATGGCCCCGCATCTGCATGCCTTCGTGGACCTGCTCTGCGCCGCGGCCGGACTGCCCCCCGAGGGCGTGACGATCCTGTCCCCGGCCTGAAGTGGACGAACCAGAGGAGCTATCCGCCGAGCAGACCCAACCGTGCGGAGACGGTGGGCCCGTCGGGGTTCCGTTGCTCGCCGAGCCCGCCGATGGCGTGCCCAAACCCCTAACGACCAGCGCTGAACTTGCTGAACTCTGTACGCGGATGCGTACCGGAACGGGCCCGCTTGCCGTCGACGCCGAACGTGCATCCGGCTACCGATACAGCCAGCGGGCGTACCTGGTACAGATCCGGCGGGCCGGTGTCGGCACTGCGCTGATCGACCCGATCTCATTACCTGCGCTCACCGGCCTGAACGAGACGATTGGTGACGCCGAGTGGATCTTGCACGCGGCGAACCAGGATCTGCCCTGCCTGGCCGAGTTGGGCCTGCACCCGCGCAATTTGTTCGATACCGAGTTGGCCGGTCGTCTGCTCGGCGTGGAGCGGGTCGCGCTCGGCACGATGGTTGAGCAGCACCTCGGAGTCCGGTTGGAGAAGGGGCACTCCGCCGCAGATTGGTCGACCCGCCCGCTGCCGTATGACTGGTTGGTCTACGCCGCGCTGGACGTCGAACTGCTCGTGCAGTTGCGCGACGTGCTCGTCGAACTGCTAGATGATGCGGGCAAGCTCGACTGGGCCCGTCAGGAGTTCGATGCCGTCCGTACCGCTCCTGCCGCGCCGCCACGCATCGATCCGTGGCGGCGTACCTCCGGTCTGCACAAGATCCGCAGCCGCCCGCAACTCGCGGTGGTGCGTGCGCTCTGGCAGGCGCGGGACGAGTACGCCGCCGGACGCGACGTCGCCCCCGGCCGGGTGCTGCCCGACGCCGCGATCATCGAGGCGGCCCGCGCCATGCCAACGCGATCGGCGGACCTCGCCGCCCTATCGGTGTTCGGCGGCCCACGCCAGCGCCGCCAACTCGGTCGGTGGTTCGCCGCCGTCCAGGCCGCGCGAGAGCTCACCGAAGACGATCTGCCGCCGTTGGCGAATACTGCTGCCGACACGATTCCGCCGTCCTCGCGCTGGCGCGATCGAGACCCCATCGCGGCCGCTCGCCTGGCCGCCTGCCGCGACGCAGTTGCGGTACTGGCCGAGCGCCACACCGTTTTGGCCCAAAACCTGCTTGCGTCCGACGTCATGCGACGGTTGGCGTGGCAGCCACCGCGGTTAGTGACCGAGGACACGGTGCGCACACGACTGGCCGAGCTCGGCGCCCGGCAGTGGCAGATCGACCTCACGGCCGGCTCGCTCACGCCCGCGCTGACCGCCGAACCGCCCGCCACGCCTGATTAGGACGCCGGACCTCCGCCCCGGCTTGCCTTACGCCGCCACGACCGACGACCGATCACCGGCGATGGTGTCGCGATCAGTGTCGCGGGGTAGTTCAATCCTGATCGCCAGACCGCCGAAGGGCGGCGCCGCCGCCTGCAGACGACCGTGGTGTGCGTCGACGATCAGCCGGACGATGGCGAGCCCCAGACCTGAGCCCCGCGTTGCCGTGCGTAACCGACCGCCCCGGCGGAACGGCTCGAAGAGTCTGTCGACATCCGTTGGTGCGATGACCGCACCGCCGTTGGCCACATGCAGCCAGACCCGTTCGGCAGTCTGCCCGGTAGTAACCCGCAACCAGCCGCCCGGGATGTTGTGCCGGATCGCGTTCTCGACCAGGTTCCCGATCAACCTCTCCAGCAGCCTGGGATCACCGCGCGTGGCCGCCTGATCGATCTCGGTTTCGATCGTGACGCCCTTGCTGGCGGCCTCCCCGGCGACCGCATCGAGCACACTCGGCACCAGCACGGCGAGGTCGACTTGCTCGCGCACCTCCAGCTCACCGGCATCGACCGCCTGCAGTCGGGCCAGCGCCAGCAGCGAGGTGACCAACCGCTGGGCCCGATCCGCCGCGCTGGCCACGACATCGCCCATCCTCCGCAACTCGGCGACATCGGCATCAGGGTCTGCCAGCGTCACTTCCAATTC
>JBDTDN010000387.1:0-4437 GCA_039923055.1 Jatrophihabitantaceae bacterium | reverse complement strand
CCTTGTCGAGTCCCTTTTCGCGTGCGGCCGCGAGGGCCGTAGGTGGCAGCGGAATCTCAAGTTCCCCCAGCCGCGCTCCGCTTTCCACGATGCCCACAGTGCGGAGGTTCATCGACGGCGAGCCGATGAACTCGGCGACGAATACGTTGCGAGGCCTCTCGTAGAGGGCGCGCGGCGTGTCGACCTGCTGCAGCAGTCCATCCTTGAGCACCGCGACGCGGTGACCCATCGTCATCGCCTCGACCTGATCGTGGGTCACATACAATGTGGTCGTGCCCAGCCTGGCCTGCAGCGCGGCGATATTCGCACGGGTCTCGACGCGCAACTTGGCGTCGAGGTTGGAGAGCGGCTCGTCCATCAGAAATACGCTTGGGTCGCGGACGATGGCACGTCCCATGGCCACCCGCTGGCGCTGGCCACCGGAGAGTGCCTTCGGCTTGCGATCGAGGTAGCCGGTCAGATCAAGCAACTGGGCCGCCTCGACCACCTTCGTGTGTCGCTCCTGCTTGGAGACTCCGGCGAGCTTAAGGGCGAAACCCATATTTTCCTCGACGCTCATGTGTGGGTACAAGGCGTAATTCTGGAAGACCATCGCGATGTCGCGGTCCTTGGGTGGCTTATGCGCCACATCGACACCACCAATGTGGATCTCACCCGAAGAGACCGGTTCCAGCCCCGCCATCATGCGCAGTGCGGTTGACTTCCCAGAGCCCGATGGACCGACGAGAACCATGAACTCGCCGTCCGCGATCGACAGATCGAGCTCATTCACCGCGGGGATCGGATTCCCCGGATAAAGGCAGCTTGCAGCGATGTACTCGACTTCAGCCATGGGGTGTCTCCTTGCCGGTGTACGTGAGCCGCTCCGGGTACGGGCGGGGCGTCTGGGCGCTGGCGACGCCGTCGAGGCCCGCCTCACGGAATTCCGATCGGTCACGAACCTCTGCCGCACCGGGCGCATCAGCAGTCGCGACCGACCGGCATCGCGGTCGGACACTCCCATTGGAACGGTCAGACGGGCCAGCGTCAAGCCGTTCGACGAGACTCACCAAGACTGCCCGCACAACGCCGTCCACGCACAGGCCTCGCTGGTTGCCTCCGGGTCGTGGCGCTCAGCTGAGCGGACGGGTGACGCCGATCCGGCCGGACTCCACCTGATCCAGCGGGACGACGCCGATGAGTGCACCACTGTGCGGGGCCTGGACGACGTTGCCGTTGCCCACGTAGATCGCCACGTGCCCGATGGCGTCAACCGTCCCGTCGCTGCTCCAGAACACCAGATCCCCTGGCTGTAGTTGATTCAGCGCTGGATGTACCGAGCCCGCCTCGTTGTACTGGGCAGCGGCGGAGTGAGCGAGATTCAGCCACGGTGCCAACGCGTAGAGGACCAGCCCGGAGCAGTCGAAGCCGCGCACTCTCGCGTCGTTATGGGATGCAGCATCTACCGCCACGCCGTACGTCGGCCCATTGGCATCGCCGGCATCCCAGCTGTACGGCCAGGACACCCAGGCGAGCGCGCGGTCGGCGATCTGAATGCCGCGTTGCGAGGTCCAGTTGCCCTCCGGTGCGGGAACGTACGTCACGGTCGGCGAGACAGGCTTCGTGACTTGACCAGCCGCGCCACCCGCGGCCGCCGACACAAACGGTGCGGGCACGGTCAGCACGACACGCTCGGCATTCGCCGAGGCTGCGGTCGGTACCTGCATGGCCAGCGCGATCATCGTGGCCAATACGGCGATGACCAGGAACACGATCGCCACGACCAGGCTCACGACCTTGGCGCTGGTTGGGCCCGACGGCACTGTCCGCTCGGCAAGGATGGACGTGAGATCGCGTTGGCCGGCCGCATCACGTGTCGGTAGCGGGCGTGTCTGCGAAGTGCCGCGGGTTGGTAGCGGTCGGGTTGGCGCGGACACAGCCTGGCCCTCCCAGTGTGGTGGTGGTGGTGGTGGTGTGATCGTGCGCACTCACCATCGCCAACGGGCCCGCCGACGTCAAATCCAACACGGTCTCGATCTCATTAGGCTGGACCGGTGACGTTCACCGGGATTCCACTCGCGGCACTCGATTTCTACGAAGACCTCGAGGACGACAACTCCAAGGGCTTCTGGATGGCGCACAAGCAGGTCTACGACGAGCAGGTGAAGGCGCCGTTGGTGGCGCTCGCGGCCGAACTCGAGCCCGAGTTCGGTGCGGCCAAGTTCTTCCGGCCGTACCGCGACGTCCGCTTCAGCAAGGACAAGACGCTGTACAAGACACACCAAGGGTTGTGGTTCGGTGAGAGCTCTCGGTACCTGCATGTCTCGGCAGCCGGGCTGTTCGTCGCGGGCGGGTGCTGGGGTACCTCCACGCCGCAGGTGGAGCGGCTGCGTCGCGCGGTCGACGACGATGTTGCCGGGGCGCAACTGGAGCGTGCGATTGCAGCCGTGACCAGGGCCAAGCTCGTCATCGGTGGTCACCAGCTCACCCGCGTACCGGCCGGCTACGCCAAGGAGCATCCGCGGGCGGAACTGTTGCGGTACAAGACGATGACGGCAGGCAGGGAATTCGGCTCACCAGCCTGGTTGGCGACCAAGCGAACACGGGTCGAGATCGCAAAGGCGTGGCGGGCGATGACCACCTTGATCGCTTGGCTGGACACCCACGTCGGCCGCGACTGACTGCTCGCCCACCGCGTTCAGCGGTGGAGCAGGTCGCACAGACCGATCGCGGTGCGCATCGCCTCGCGGGCGCGCTTGCGATCACCGGCCAGGTCGTACGCGATCGACAGCCTGTGCCAGGCCCGCCAGTCCTCCGGTGCCGCCTCGAGTTCTGCTTGCCGGAGCGCGAAGTGGGCGTCGGCGGCGTCCGGCCGTATCCGTCCGGACGGGGTGCGCGGCAACTCCGGCTCCGGCTCTACGCCCTCGGCGTCCAGCTGCTCGCCCATGATCTCGGTGGCCAAGCCGAAGCGCAGTTCGACCAAAACGATCCAGATGCCGATCAGCGGCAGCACCAGCACCGCGACGCCCAGAACCTTCAACGAGAGTGCCCGCTGGCTCACCAGATCGAACGCGCGGTACCCAATCAGGCCGAAGTAGAAAACGAGCGCGACCACGAGCGCGACGACGATCCGCTTAGCCTTCGGCGACGGCACCCGATCCTTGTTGCGATGGCCTAACATCGACGGTCCGTCACAGCCCTAACAGCGATTCCAGCCCCACCGTCAGCCCGGGGCGTGAACCCACCCCGCGGACGCCGAGCAGCACGCCGGGCATGAACGAGGACCGGTGCAGTGAATCGTGTCGAATCGTCAGCGTTTCCCCCTCGCTACCCAGGATCACTTCCTGGTGGGCGACCAGCCCGGCGATGCGTAGGGCATGCACCCGGACACCGTCCACGTCTGCCCCACGCGCGCCGTCCAACGCCTGCGTGGTGGCATCGGGCACAGGACCCAAACCCGCCGATGAACGCGCCTGCGCGATCAACTGCGCGGTGCGGACCGCTGTTCCGCTGGGAGCGTCAACCTTCTCCGGGTGGTGCAGTTCGATCACCTCGGCGGAGTCGTAGTACTTAGCGGCAAGCTGCGCGAACTTCATCGACAACACCGCGCCGATACCGAAGTTCGGCGCAACCAGCACGCCCAGGTCCGGGACGTCCGTCAGCCACGCACCGATGGTCTCCAGTCGGTCCGGGGTCAGGCCCGTGGTGCCGACGACGGCATGGATGCCCTGGTCGACCGCGAACCTGATGTTGTCCATGACGACGTCCGGATGCGTGAAGTCGACCAGTACCTGCGCGCCGGCGTCGGCGACGCTGAACAGCCAGTCACCGGCATCGACCATCGCAACGAGTTCGAGGTCTTGCGCAGCGTCAACGGCCCGGCACACCTGCTGGCCCATTCGCCCGCGCGCACCCAACACACCGACCCTGATCGGTTCAGTCACCGGAGTTCCTCTCAGATCGTGTCGTCGAAATCGTGGTCACCGAACGGCCCCACGACGGCTAGGCTTCGCGGCTGCTCCAGCAGATCGGCCGCGACCTCGGCGACGTCCCCCACGGTGACCGAATCGATGCGTGCGACCAGTTCGTCCACCCCCACGATGTCACCGTAGTTCAGTTCGCTCTTGCCGATCCGTGACATTCGCGAGCCGGAATCCTCCAAGCCCAGCACTATGCCGCCCCGCATCTGTCCCTTGCCCCGCTCGATCTCCTCGGCCCGCAGTTCGCCCCGCGCGGCCGCGTCCAGTTCCTGAACCATCAGGGTAAGCACCTCATCCGCCTTGCCCGGTTGGCAACCGGCGTACACCCCGAAGTGGCCGGCATCGCCATAACTGCTGGAGAAGGAGTACACCGAGTACGCCAACCCGCGCTCCTCCCGGATGCGTTGGAACAGCCGCGAACTCATCCCACCGCCCAACGCAGAGGACAACACGCCGACGGCGAACCTGCGCGGGTCGT
>JBDTDN010000386.1:0-8632 GCA_039923055.1 Jatrophihabitantaceae bacterium | reverse complement strand
GATCGGCGCTGACCTCGCCGGCGGCCGCGAGCAGGGCAACGGCCATCGCCAGATCGAACCGCGAGCCCACCTTACGGACGTCGGCGGGCAGCAGCGCCAAGGTGATCTTGCGGTTGGGCCAACTCACCCCGGAGTTCGTCATCGCGGCCCGAATCCGGTCCCGTGACTCGACGACCGACGTATCGGCCAGACCGGTGAACGACAACCCAGGAATGCTGCCGCCGGTCACGTCGGCCTCGATCTCGACCAGCTGTCCGGCCACGCCCGACAGGGCGACGGCGAGCGTCTTGGCGAGGGCCATCAGAACACCCCCTGCAGGTGCCGCACGTCCGGCCCGTTCGGTGCGAGCCGCACGATCGACACGACATCGAAGCGAAGTTGGCACCACCGGCCGCCCTGCTCGCGGCCGCCGGCGAGGTCAGCGCCGATCAACTAGCAGACACGGTCTGGCTCGCGGAATTGGGCTTGGACGGGCGGCTGCGACCGGTGCGGGGAGCGCTCCCAGCGGTCGTTGCTGCGCGCTCGGAAGGCGCTAAACGCGTGATAGTCGCCCGAGGCAACGGTGCCGAGGCCGCGCTGGTGCCCGGTATCGAGGTGCGTGCCGCCCGAGATCTCACCGAAATCATCGACTGGCTGCGCGCCGAGGGTGCGGCCCCACCCCTGGCCGATCCGGAACCGGCAGACCCGGATGAGGGCTTCGGCCCCGATCTGGCCGACGTCGCCGGCCAACCCGGCGCGAAACGGGCGCTGGAGATCGCGGCGGCCGGTAACCACCACCTGTACCTGCTCGGTGCCCCTGGTGCCGGCAAGACGATGCTCGCCGAGCGGCTACCCGGGCTGCTGCCGCCGCTCGATGACGACGTTGCGCTCGAAGTGACAGCGGTGCATTCGGTCGCCGGGCGGCTGATGCGGCGGGCGAGCCTGGTGCGTCGGCCGCCGATGCAGGCACCGCACCACACTGCCTCGGTCTCGGCGCTGGTCGGCGGTGGCTCGCACCTGGCCCGTCCGGGCGCGATCTCCTTGGCACACGGTGGTGTGCTCTTCCTGGACGAGGCACCCGAGTTCGCGCCCCGTGCCCTCGACGCGCTGCGGCAGCCGCTGGAGAGCGGCCGGGTAGTGCTCCACCGGGGCGGCGGCGTGGTCAGCTATCCCGCGCGATTCCTGCTGGCGTTGGCGGCCAACCCTTGTCCGTGCGGCAATCGCGCCCGCGACTGCACGTGCGCCGCGCAGGCGCGTCGGCGCTACCAGCAGCGGTTGTCGGGCCCGCTGCTGGATCGCATCGACCTGCGGGTGCAGGTGGATCCGGTCCTGCACGCGGACCTGTTCGACAACTGCGTCGAGCGGGAGAGGACCGAGACGGTTGCAGCGCGGGTGGCGCAGGCCCGTGCCGCTGCGCGGGAACGGTGGCAGGGCTGTTCATGGCAGCTGAACTCCGGTGCTCCCGGCGCGCAACTGCGGGTCGGACGCTGGGCACTGCCGCGGGGTGTGCTCCAGCCTGCCGAGGCGTACCTGCAGCGCGGCGACATCAGCGCGCGCGGTTTTGATCGTGTCCTTCGGCTGGCATGGACAATTGGTGACCTGGCCGGCCAGACCAGTCCAGACGCGGGGGCGCTGTCCGAGGCGTTGTACTTCCGGACCGGACAGAGCCAGTCATGGGCGGCGTAACCGAACCCGTCTCGGACGAGGTGTTGTTGGCACGGGCGTACCTGAGCCGGGTCAGCGATCCTGGATCGGTGCCGGTCTGGGGCTACGTACGAAGTGTGGGCCCGGTGGCGGCTGCGCGCGCAATTGCCCACGGGCACGTCCCGGACGAGGTTCGTCGGGCTACCGCCTCCCGCCGTGATGACGCCGATCCATATGCGGATCTCGAAGCGGCCGAGCGGCATGGAATCCGGCTGGTCACTCCGGAGACGGACGAGTGGCCACACTTCGCGTTCGCCGCGTTGGAACGGACCGGCATCGACCGGTTGAAGCGCTACCAAGCTGGCGATCGCAAGCGTGCTGAGGCCGGCGAGCCGATGCCGCCGCTCGCGCTCTGGGTCCGCGGCACGGCTGAGCTGGCGAGCGTCGGGGTCCGGTCGGTGGGCATGGTCGGCTCCCGTTCGGCCACTCGGTACGGCGAGCGCATCAGCGCCGAGTTGAGCTACGGCCTGGCCCAGCGCGAGGTGGTCGTGGTTTCCGGCGGTGCCTACGGTATTGACGCTGCCGCCCATCGCGGCGCGCTGGCAGCTGACGGCCCGACGGTCCTGGTGTCGGCCGGCGGGCTGGACCGTCCGTACCCGCCCGGCAACACGAACCTGTTCGAGCGAGTCGCGGAGTCCGGTCTGCTGGTCTCGGAGAGTCCTGCTGGGTGCGCGCCGCAGCGGCATCGGTTCCTGTCCCGTAACCGGCTCATCGCGGCGTTGGGCACCGGGACGGTGGTCGTCGAGGCCGGCCAGCGGTCCGGGGCAGCGAACACGGCGAAACACTGCCGGACGTTGCAACGCCCGCTGATGGCAGTGCCGGGTCCGGTTGACTCGGCGATGTCGATCGGCTGCCACAACCTGATCCGTGCGGAATCGAATCCGGCGATCCTGGTGACCTGTTTGGACGACGTGCTGGCAGTGGTCGGCGGGTCCAGCGATGTTCCGCAGATCAGCGCAGGGCAGTTACCCAGTACCGATGGGCTGAGGGAGGTACTGGATCGCCTCGATCCCAGTGCGCGGCGCGTCTTCGACGGCCTGTTCGCGCGGCGCTTCGCCCGGCCGGACGAGATCGCGGTCCGCAGCGGTACGTCTGCGCTCGAGGTGATCCGGGCGCTGCCGACACTCGACCTGGCCCGGCTGATTGAGACTGGCGACGCCGGTTACCGCATCGCCGCCAGGCTCCGGAAAGCCTAGATACCGCCCTACTGGTCCGGGCGGGCCGCGGCGGCGTTGACCGGCGGACTGGTTGGGGTCACGATCCTGGCGGTCTGCGAGGTGCGCTGTTTGCGCTGTGGTCACGGCTGCCGCCAGTAATGCTGGCAGCAATGGCCCGATGGATCAGGCCAACCGTCACCAGCAACCAGACCGAGACGGCCAGCCAGCAGAAGACCAGCGACATCGTTGTGAGCGAGGGAAGCTGGAGCCGTCGCGCCGTGGCCTCGGTCGCCACCGCGTACATGCCGAGCGGGAATACGGCCGACCACCACACGCCGGCGAAGTGCAACGATCCGGCGACCCGATCCGCCCGCCAGAGTTCGGCGTACAGCAGTACCGGGATCCAGAGGCTGGCCACGATCCAGGTGCCCAGAGTCACCGGCCGTGCCACCGCTACCAGCCAGTGGACCTCGCCGACCCGCTGGGCCGCGGCGATGACCCGGTCACCGGCCAAGGTGCTGATCGCGAGCGCCCCCATCAGGATCCAACTGTCCGGTGTGACCTGCTCGGGAATGAACGGTGCAGCCGCCGCGCGCCACGCGATCAGCCAGGTCACCGCGACATAGGCGAGCAACCCCAGCAGCCAGGCCAGCGCTGCCAGCATGACCAGGCCAACACTGTTCTCGCCAACTGCCAGATCTGCTGCCGTCACGGCCAGACCCGCAGTGGCCACGCTCGGCAGCAGCCACGCGCCATGGGCATGATCTCGTAACTCGGTGCGCGGACGTGAGATCACATCGCGCGCCGCGAGCGGCACGAGCACTAGCCATCCGGCCAGCCCGCTGATACCAAGAACCCAGTTCACCGCTGGGTGGCTCTCGAACCGGGCGGCGAGAACCGCGCAGGCCGCGACGGAAGTGAACAATCGCAGGGCAACATCGGGGTCGCGCACCTCGCCGAACGCCGAGCGAGGTCGGGCCAACACGCGAATCACCAGTCCGGCGACGAGCACGCACATCGCCGCCACAGCCAGGACCGCCAGCGGGATACTGATCCGCGGGTAGGCATGTTCGTCCGCTGCGACCGAGACGATCCCGGTCGCCATCACCACCGCGAACATATCCGGTGGAAGGTCCAGTTCGGTGAGCCGGCGGTGAGCCACCAGCCGATCATCCACCCGCCGCGCGCGTGGCGCCTTGACCGAGCGCCGCAAATCCCGCACCGTCGTACGGTGGCAACAGTCCGTACGGGTCGCGTCGATCTCGTATCGACCCGTGCCGATCTGCCGGTGGAACTGGCACAGACGCTGGACACCTACGAGCGGCACCTGAGACTGGAGCTGAACCGTTCGCCACATACCGTCCGTGCATACCTGGGCGACGTCGTCGGAGTGCTCGATCACCTATCCAAGCTCGGTGGACGTCAGGTCGCGGACCTGGACCTGCGGACCGTGCGCAGTTGGCTGGCCATCCAGCGTAACTCCGGCGCAGCCCGCACCACCCTGGCCCGTCGCTCCGCCTCGATCCGGACGTTCACCGCGTGGGCACACCGCACTGGTCTGACCCCGATCGATGCGGGGCAGCTGTTAGCCAGCCCGCGCGCGCACCGAACCCTGCCTCCGGTCCTACGCGTCGACGAGGCGGCCTCGCTGATGGAAGCTGATCCCGACGAGCCCAGCGCACTCGGTGCCCGAGACCGGCTGATCGTCGAACTGTTGTACGCGACCGGAATCCGGGTCTCCGAGATGGCCGGGCTGGACGTCGACGACGTGGATCGACACCGCCGGGTGCTGCGCGTCATGGGCAAGGGGGCGAAGGAGCGGACCGTCCCGTATGGCCTGGCAGCAGAACGCGCCTTGGAGGCGTGGCTTGCCGACGGGCGACCCGGGCTGGCGGTCGACGGCAGCGGCGCTGCGCTCGTGCTCGGGGCCCGTGGCCGGCGTATCGATCCGCGCACCATTCGTACCGTCGTCCACAACCGCGTCGCCAACGTCGCGGGAGCGCCAGATATCGGCCCACACGGGTTGCGCCACTCGGCAGCGACGCATCTGCTCGACGGTGGGGCAGACCTGCGCACGGTTCAGGAACTGCTCGGCCATGCCAGTCTGGCGACAACGCAGATCTACACCCATATCTCGGTGGAGCGGCTGCGCACGGTGTTCAGCCAGGCTCACCCACGCGCCTGAGCGGCCCAGGGGAGCAGCCGGACCGGACCCAGGCTCTGCAGCAGACTCAGTGGATCGAAGTACGTCCCGGCCCGGCGCGCACCCCAGTGCAGGCAACCCCCGAGCGGACAGCTCCCATGGGCGCCGCGCACCCGTCCGATGACCTGGCCGCGCTCGATGGCAGCGCCGATGCGAACCAGCGGTGCGATCGGCTCGTATTCGGTGCTGACACCGTCGGCATGGGCGATCACGACAACGCCTCGACCGGCGACAGGTCCAGCAAACGACACTGTCCCGGCGGCAGCGGCCTGCACCTCTGTGCCGGTCGCCGAGGCAAGGTCGACACCGCGATGACCGGCTGCGTACGGCTGCGGTGGCGGCTCGAACCCACGCAGCACGTCGATCGGAAGCGGGGGCGCGTAGCTGACGGGCCGGGCGGCGACCGGTGCCGCGGGCGACACCGTAACGGCGATCGGCGCCGCGCGCGCCGAGAGTGCAGGGCCGGCCAGGGCTGGACCATTCAGGGCTGGACCATTCAGTGCCAGCAACACGATGCAGCACGTCACGACCGGTCGACTCATGCCCGCCAGCGTGCCCGCCCCCAACACCTCATGCTGCGACCGCGAACAGATCTGTGGACAACCACCTACCTCGTCCACAGCCCTTGCGAATCGGCCTAAGTAGCCGAACGAGCCCGAGCTAGGGATTTCTGCCGATGCCACCGGCCTCCTTAGCCGCGCACAGTCGGTGATGCGCCACGACGAACCAACTACGAAGGAGCACGCCATGTCCGACCTGAACCTGCAACTGGACGCCCGTCGCGCCCAGATCGACTACCGGGTAGCGATGATCACCCGTGATTTCCGCAGCCTGCGAGCGAGCACCCAGCTCGATCACGTGTCCTGGTGGCAGCGTCGTCGCCGCATCCACGTCGGCGGCTGAAAATTCCCTCCACCGTTGTCGGTACGACACGTCAAGATGGACAGGTGGCCCGTGCTGTGACACCTCTTGTCGGTCGTACCGCCGAACTGGCATCACTGCGTGCCACCGTCGCAAGCGCTGGTAGCGGCAGCGCGGCCGTTCTGGTCCTGGCCGGTGATGCCGGGGTCGGCAAGACCCGGATGCTGGGCGAGGCCGCGAACGAGGCCCGCGCCGAGGGCACGCGGTGTCTGATCGGACACTGCGTCGACCTTGGCGATGCCAACGCGCCGTACCTACCTGTCACCGAGATGTTCGGCAGGCTGGCGATCGACGAGCCCACGCTGGTCGCCGAGTTGACCGACGCCTTTCCAGCGGCAGCCCGGCTGCTGCCACGCAACATCAGCTCCGATGACACCCGGCTCGGAAGGGGCGAGCTGTTCGAGTCGGTCCTCGGCGCGCTGTCCTGGTTGGCTCGTCGCGCACCGCTGTTGGTGATCGTCGAGGACGTCCATTGGGCCGACCAGGCCACCCGCGACCTGCTGGGATTCCTGTTCACCAGGTTGGCCGCCGAACCGATCGCGCTCGTGGTCAGTTACCGCAGCGATGACCTGCACCGGCGTCACCCATTGCGCGCGACATTGGCGGAATGGTCTCGGCTCGCGGTGGTCGCGCGCCTGGACCTGGAACCGCTGCCCGCTGCCGATGTACGGGCCCTCGTCCGAGCCCTGCACCCGTCCCCGATCACCGAGCCGGCCCTGCAGAGCATCCTGTCCCGCGCCGACGGCAACGCATTCTTCGCCGAGGAACTCGTCGCCGCCGCGGACCAGTACACCGACAGTCAGCAACTGCCCTGGCAGCTTGCCGATCTGCTGCTCGTGCGGCTGGATCGGCTCTCCGGCGACGCTCGGGAAATCGTTCGGGTGGCGGGGGTCGCCGGGCGGCGGGTATCGCACGAGCTGCTCGAAGCCGTGGTGGATCTGCCATCTAGCGTGCTCGAGGCAGCCCTTCGTGAGGCCATCGACACCAACATCCTGCAGCTGACCTCCAGCGGCCGCGGCTACATGTTCCGGCATGCCCTTCTCGCCGAAGCCGTCTACGACGACCTGTTGCCCGGTGAGCGGGTCCGTATCCACGCGGCGTATGCGCAGATCCTAGCCAAGCGCACGAGCGGCGGTGCAGCCGAACTGGCCCGTCACGCCAGGGCCTCGCACGACTTGCCGGTGGCGTACGAGGCGAGCGTGCGAGCCGGTGACGAGGCGATGATGGTCGCCGCTCCCCAGGAAGCGCTGAATCACTATCAGGCGGCGATCGAACTCGTACGTTGCACGCCGGCCGCAGAGCAGGATCCCGCACCGCTGATCCTTGCCACGGTCGACGCCGCGGTGGCAGCGGGCCGCGCACACCGCGGAATGCAACTCGCCGAAGCCGCCCTCGCGAATTTGCCCGCGAACGCTCCCGATCACACCAGGGCCAGGCTGCTGTACGCGTTCGCGTCGGCCGCGCTGCTGGGGGAGACCGAGGCGGAGGCGTTCGCGGCATCGGCCGAGGCGATGAGCCTGACTCCGGCCGAACCCGCCGATGGATTTCGCGCACGCCTCGCGGCACTGCACGCACATACCGCGTCCGAACTGGGACGCGATGTCGAGGCCGCACGGTGGGCCAGCGAGGCGGTCGAGATCGGTCGCGCGATCGGCTGTCACGAAGCGGTCACCGACGCGCAGACAACCCTTGCGACCCTCGAGCGGCGTAGCGGGCAGCCGGCCGAGGCGATTCGGCTGCTGACGGCCGTCGCCGAACAGGCCGCGTCGGCCGGTGACGTGGTTGCAGAGATTCGCAGCCTGCACCACTTGGGCAGCCTGCAACTGGAACTGGTGCATCTCGAGGATGCCCAGAGCGCGTACGAAGCATCGGCGCGCAGTGCGGCTCGGGCCGGGCGGCCGTGGGCGGTGTTCGGCATGGAGTCACGCGCGATGGGCGGGCTGGCTCAGTACCTACGCGGCGACTGGGACGGTGCGCTGCACACGCTGGACCTCGACGGCCAACACCCGCCCGCGCAGGCCGAGGCGTTGTTCGCGGCCACCGCGGCATTGGTCCGCGCCGGTCGTGGTGATTCAGCCTGGCTCGACCTGCTGCCCAGGCTGCGACCGATGTGGGTGCGCGACGGTCGGGTAGGGCTGTACACGACAGCGGCGGCCGTCGAACTGTACGAGTCGCAGCGCCGCCACCGCGATGCCCTCGGCGCCATCGCCGATGCGGTCAGTGGGCTTGGCGAGGTGTGGCAGAGCGAATGGTTCCTTGGTCGGATCCGGCTGTCGGCGCTCGGGATTGCCGCCCTCGCCGCGGGCCTGGTCGATGCCGCGCCGGCCGAGCGGGCGATGCTCGTCACGCACGGCGAACGGCTGGTCGTGGACGGGCGGGCCGCCGTCGAGCACGGGCTGCCCGCTGGCCGCAAACTCGGCGTCGAGGGACAGGCGTGGGTGGCCCGACTGGAGGCCGAGTGGGTCCGGCTCTGCTGGCTGGCCGCCGCCGAGCCGCCGTCCCAGAACGAACAGATCGGACTCTGGCAGCGCGCCGCCGAGATGTTCGAGCGCTGCAATGTCCTGGAGGCGGCCCGGGCCCGTGCGCGCCTTGCGGAGGTGTTGCGCGCGGCCGGTCGCGGTCCCGAGGCCAGGACGCAGGCCGATCTGGCGCGGGAAGCGGCGAGAGC
>JBDTDN010000385.1:0-6595 GCA_039923055.1 Jatrophihabitantaceae bacterium | reverse complement strand
CGGGGCAATGATCCTCGGCCTGGGACCGGTGTACATCTCCGGCTACATCCCCAGCACCGACAACATCAACGGATTCCGTGATGCGGTCCCGACGATGATCTTGTTCCTCGTACTGTTGTTCGTGCCGCAGGTACGGCTGCGCGTCGGACAGATCAAGGGGATTCTGGCCGCGCCCGTGCCCTCGATGCATCGGACCTTAGCATTCGGGGTAGTCCTGATTGCGGCCATCGCCATCATCACGCCGCTGCTGTCGGATACGAACGTGCTGCGGGCCGGCACTGCGCTCGCCTTCGCGATGGTGATGCTCTCGCTGGTCCTGCTCACCGGCTACGGCGGTCACGTGTCGCTGGCACAACTCAGCTTCATGGGCATCGGTGCGGCCGTCGTCTGCAAGTTGAACACCGGCTCACCGTTCGCCATCGTGTTCGCAGTAGTGGTCGCGGCGGCGGTCGGCGCACTGGTCGCACTACCGGTGTTGCGGCTGACCGGGCTCTTCCTGGCTTTGGCGACGCTCGCGTTCGCGCAGATGATGGACAAGCTGGTCTTCCAGGCGAACTTCATGTTCGGCTTCAACGGGCTGCTGCATGCCAAGCGGGTTTCGCTGTTCGGCATCACGTTTGGCAGCGCGCGGTCATACCTGGTGCTGATGGCCATCGTCTTCGTCCTGATGTCGATCGTCGTGCTCTCGGTCCGGCGTGGTCCGGTCGGTCGGCTGCTGATCGCGATGCGGGACAGCCCGGCCGCGTGCGGCACCCTCGGCCTGAACCAACGCTGGTTCCGCGTAGGTCTGTTCAGCGCGTCTGCCGGCATGGCGGGCCTGGCCGGGGCGCTGTTCGTCGGACTGACACAGACCGCCGACCCGAGTGAGTTCCAGTCGTTGTCCGGGCTGGTGCTGCTGTTGCTCGCCGTGGTCTGCGGCGTCACGTCGGTCACCGGTGCGCTGGTCGGCGGGTTCCTGCTGATGTTCCTCCCGGTGCTGCAGTCGGAGATCCCTGGCCTGGCCGGGTTGGAGTTCCTGGTGATCGGCATCGGAGCGGTGAGCCTGGGACGCGACCCGAACGGTTTGGCGAACAAGATCTTCGACTTCGGCCGTTTCGCGCAGGATCGGTTACCGCCGGTCAACTGGGGTAAGACCAAGCGCAAGGGTGGCCAGTCGCCGGCGTTGCACCCCGACGACAGTGACGAGTCGACCGCTTCCTATGAGACCGACCCGGCGAGTGCGGATGCGATGGTGAGCCATGGCACTGCTTGAGGTCAAGGACGTCACCGTTCGTTTCGGCGGCGTGACTGCAGTGAACAACGCGAGCTTCAGCGTGGACGCCGGCATTATCACCGGACTGATCGGTCCGAACGGTGCCGGGAAGACGACGCTGTTCAATGTCATCACCGGATTGCAGCCACCGACTCATGGCAGCGTCGTGTTCCGCAGCCGCGACGTCACCAAGTCGACGCCCAACAGCCGTGCCAAGGCGGGCATGGGGCGCACCTTCCAGCGGTTGGAGGCGTTCGGCTCGTTGACAGTGCGGGAGAACGTCTTGGTCGCGCGCGAGATCTTCGACGGCCCCGCAGGCTGGTTCCGCCGTCCACCGCACGCGAAGGTGGATGAGCTCATCGAACGGGTCGGGCTGGTTGACTACGCCGGGCAGCGGGCAGACTCGGTGCCGACCGGAGTCGCGCGGTTGCTCGAGATAGCCCGGGCATTGGCTATCGAGCCCACGTTACTGCTGCTGGACGAGCCGTCCTCGGGACTGGACGAGGCCGAGACCGAGCAGTTCGGCGAGCTACTCAAGTCGCTGGCTGGCGAGGGCCGTGCGATCCTCATGGTCGAACACGACATGGACCTGGTCATGGGTGTGTGCGACTACATCCACGTTCTCGAGTTCGGCATGGTGATCGCCAGTGATACACCCGAACAGATCAGATCGAACCGGACTGTGCAGGCTGCCTACCTCGGCACCTCGGAGCCAGATCCCGAAGCCGAAACCGATGCCGAGTTGACCCTCGAACTTCCGCCCGTGAGGACGACATGACCAGCCGTCAGGCACCGATTCTGGAACTGCTCGGCGTGCGCGCGGCCTATGGCCGGATCGAGGTGTTGCGCGGGATCGATCTGACGGTTCCGCGTGGCGCAGTCTTCGCGCTGCTCGGTGCAAACGGCGCGGGCAAGACAACGTTGCTCAGGGTCATCAGTGGCTTGATGAAGCCGACCGAGGGCGACATCCACCTCGGCGGGATTCACGTCTCCGGCGCGAGCCCGGACGAGTTGACCCGTGCCGGACTGTGCATGGTCCCGGAGGGCCGCGGCGTATTCCCGAACCTCACAGTGGAGGAGAACCTGTGGCTGGCGTCCTACGCGGGCGTACCGGTAGAGAAGATTCTTACCGAGGCCTACGCACGGTTCCCGCGGCTGAAGGAGCGTCGTCGGCAACTGGCCGGCAGCCTGTCCGGTGGTGAGCAGCAGATGCTCTCACTGGCCAGGGCATTGGCTTCCGATCCGGCGTTGCTGTTGCTAGATGAACTGTCGATGGGGTTGGCGCCGCTGATCGTGCAGGGCCTGTACGACACGGTCGCCGAGATCGCCGAACAGGGAGTCTCGATCCTGGTCGTGGAACAATTTGCGCAGAGCGCGTTACGCGTCTGCGACTACGCAGCCGTCATGCACAGCGGCAGTGTGGTCGCCACAGGGGAGCCGGAAGAGATCCAGGACCAGCTCACCGAGCTTTACTTTGGGGGAGCCGCATGAACAAGGCTGTGAAGTGGTATGCGGCGGGAACCGCCGTCGCGATCGTGACGGTCCTCTGGCCCGGACCGACCGCTTCGGCGGACACCTCGCTGGGCGGCTTCACCGGGCTCGCGCATGCCTCGGTGGTGCATGCCGAACTGTACGAGCCGGTCATCCCTCTTCCGGGTTCCCCACAGGGCGATGTGAGCCTGGTGTATTCGCGTGCCAACGCCGATACCGGACCGTCCACCCGTGCGGTCGCGAGCTATCTGTGGCCCGGTGACGTGCTCGGTGATGGCTTGAACCAATTGGTCCCGAACGGCTATTGGGGTCTGCAGGTGAATTCCCGGTACCCGGCCACCCCGCAGGCGCCGGCAAAGAACACCATCCAGATCAGCGACGGCAACGGCATGACGACCTCAAGCGACGGGTACACCACCAAAGCCAATACCACCATGCTCGGAGTCGGGGCTCCGGGAACCACGCTGCTCGGCGGCGTGGGCGACGGGTTGGGCAACCTGATCAACTCGTTGACCGGAAAGGGCCCCACCGGGGGCAAAAACCTGCCTCCGGTTCCGGTTCCGGTTCCGTTGCCGAAGGGGTTGACCGGGCTGGCCTCGATGCAGAACGTCACCAGCACCAGCAACGTGACCGTTGCGGACAAGACAGTGACCGCCACTGCACATGCGGCAGCGACGAACATCAGCTTGCTTGGCGGCCTGATTGGGCTGGACGGCGTGGACGTGACGTCGACCGTCGTCAGCAACGGAACGAAGGCGACGGCGGCCGGTGCGGCGAAGATCGCCGGGATCACCATTCTGGGCCAGAAGCTGGATCTGGGTAGCGGCGGGCTGAACGTCGCCGGGACCGGAGCCGCCCTACCGGATCTGTCCTCGACGCTGTCCACTCTGCTGAGCAGTCTCGGGATCTCCCTGAAGTTGCTGCCCGTCACCAAGACGGTCAGCGGTGCCTCCGGCGAGTTCTCGGCCCAGGTGCTGCAGATCTCGATCGACACTGGACCGTTGAAGTCCTTGCTGAACGCGCCACTGGGCGCGCTGGTCAAACTTCTGGGCGCGCAGGCGGCGACCCAACTCGCTCCGGTCATCGCACTGGCGCCCAAGATCGTGCTGACGGTCGGCGACGTCGATGCCAGCGCGGTTGCCTCGCCGGCCTATGACGGTGGTGGGTTCACCGGTGGCACGACAGGCGGCACCACTGGTGGAACCGGCGGGACGACCGGAGGGACGACGGGGAGTACCGGAGGCGACATGGGCACCACTACCGGCGCGATCGGGACGACTGGTGGCACGGTCGGTACGCCCGGAACCACTGGTGTTGCTCCGCTGACCTTGCAGCCGTCGGCGTTGGAGTTGCCGCCACTGGGCTCGATGCCACGCTTCTTGATCCTGGGTGCACTGATCATCGCTGGGGCACTCGGCTGGGTGCTGCGCAATGCCGCCGGTCTGCTGTTCGGCGGCGCCCGCAACTGTGACTTCGGCCTCGCCACCGGCGTGCCAGATCTGCGAAAGGGATAACTCGATGACATCGACGACGGCCGTCCCGCGGCTGCACCAGCAGTCGCCTGCACGGCAGGCTGACCCCGCCGCGGCCGTGCGCGATCAGCGCTATCGAATGGTGCAATTGGCACTGTTCACCGTCGGCGCGATCCTGATGCCGTTGGGCATTATCGCGATCTGTCTTGGCTGGTACGGCACCTCGCACGCGCATTATGCGTACGACCAGTCGACCTACCTGATTTCTGGCGGAGTTCTCGGACTGGGGCTGACGTTCCTCGGTGGCTTCCTCTACTTCGGGGCCTGGCTCGCCAAGGTCGGCTCGGACCAGCGTGACACCGCTAGGCAGTTGACCGACGCGATGTTCGCATTGGCGGATCTGATGAGCCAGCAAACCAACGACGGGGCCCGGCCACTCGACATCAACGGCTTCCAGCCCAACGACGGACTGGGCATGTCCGAACTGACGTTCGCCGACACTGGCGCGGTTCCGGTCCTGGCTGGCAACGGTTCGACCGCGCACCGCCGCGACTGCGCGTTGATCGCACATCGCGACGACCTGCAGTTACTCACGGACAGCCACCTTGAGGTCACGACCTGCAGGGTGTGCCGACCGCTGCTCTGATCTCTCCAACTCCTTCCATTCGATAGCGAGTCACATTCAATGGCAATGCTCGATGCAAAAATTGCGATCATCACCGGTGCGGCGCGAGGCCAGGGCGAGGCTGCGGCCCGTCGCTTCGTGGAAGAAGGCGCGCAGGTCATCATCGCCGATGTCAGCGATGACGCCGGACGGGCACTGGCTGCCGAACTGGGCGAGGCTGCGACGTACCGACACCTGGACGTCTCCTCCGAACAGGGGTGGGATGAGGTGGTGGCCGAGGTGATGGCGACTCACGGCCGCCTTGATGTGCTCGTGAACAACGCAGGCGTGTTGCACTTCTCCGGTCTGACCGATACCACGTTGGCCGACTACGAGCGCGTCGTCCGCATCAACCAGATCGGGACCTTCCTTGGTATGCGCGCGGCCGCTCGGGTGATGGGCAGCGGCGCATCGATCGTCAACCTGTCCTCCGTCGAGGGCATGGCCGGGATGCCGTTCGTTGTCGCCTATACCGCGACCAAGTTCGCCATCCGTGGCATGACCAAGGTGGCGGCGCTGGAGTTGGGACCGAAAGGCATCCGCGTCAACTCCGTCCACCCAGGCATGATCGACACGAAGATGGTGCAGGACGCAATCGGTGGCGGGGAGGTCGACCTGACACCGGTCACCAAGAAGTTGGCGCTGAGGCGCATGGGCAAGGCCAGTGAGATCGCTGAACTGGTGACGTTCTTGGCCAGTGATCGAGCCTCGTATTCGACGGGCTCGGAGTTCATCGCGGACGGTGGCTCGCTGGCCACCCACGCGCTCAACATGAGCTGAGCGCTCTTACGGCAGTTGCGGTAGCCCCTGCTCGTCGAGCGGCCAATCGGGGTTGTGCGCGACCTCCCACAGGTGACCGTCCGGATCGGCGAAGTACCCGCTGTAACCACCCCACTCGGTCGCCTCGGCGGGTTTCGGGATCGTTGCGCCAGCAACCCGGGCGGCCTCGAGTGCCGCGTCGGCAGCGGCCGGCGAGTCGACGTTGATCGCGAGGGTGACTCCGCGAAAGCCTGTCTCGGTGCGCGGCTGAGCGTGCGCGTCCGCTGCTAAGTCGTCCGCACCGTACAGACCGAGCAGCCCGCCGCCGGTGCGGAAGAAGCTCACCGTGCCCTGAACAGAAGCGGGCGAGAGTTCGAAGCCCAGCGATTGGTAGAAGTGGGTAGATGCGGGGACATCGCCTACGCCGAGGGTGACGAGGCTGATCACAGCGGGAACGTTCATGAGCGCAACCGTAACGATGTGCAGCGACATCGTGCATCCGGCGGGAATCCCGATCGCCACCGAGCTAGGGTGAAGTTCGGATCGATGAAGGGGGAGTGGACCATGCCTACGCATGACAGCGGACAGAGTCGCCCACAGAAGCAGCAGGAGGAGGCGGTCGAGCAGACCGTCGAGACCAATACCGACGTCGCCGAGCGTCACGAGAAGTTGACTGAGGACGTCGATGCGATTCTTGACGAGATCGACGACGTGCTGGAGACCAACGCCGAGGACTTCGTACGTGCGTTCGTGCAAAAAGGAGGTCAATAGGTGATCTTGAACGGCGCGTGCGGAACGAAGTTCTGCCCAGATTGCCGCCAAGATCTGCCGCTCTCAGACTTTACGAAGAACGCGCGAAGCAAGGACGGACTCGCGTTCTATTGTGGTTCGTGCGCGCGCGCACGAACCAGCGAAAGCCGTCGGCGGTGTCTTGGGCCACCCCGTACCCGGTCGGGC
>JBDTDN010000384.1:0-3634 GCA_039923055.1 Jatrophihabitantaceae bacterium | reverse complement strand
TGGTACCGGGACCGGGGGGGCTGGTCTGGCAACTCGTCAATGCCGGGCAGGGGGTTGCTTACGTCCAAACGCAGGTAGTCATCTCTTGAGTCGACCACTGGAAATTACGAGACGGTCACGCTGATCGCGATCGCGCCGGGGTTCGAGGCGATCTGCAGGGTGGTCGCGTTCGGCGCCGAGACGACCGTCCCTCCGACAACCGTCACGTGGTAGCCGTTCGGGAACGCGATCGCGGGCGCCGCGATGTCGGTGACCGAACCGGCGGCGAACCGCCCGCTCCTATCCGCACGCGTTGTCGAGTAGACGAACTTGAAGACGCCGGACTTGGAGGACCAACTGGACGGCGTGCCCGCAACGACCTGCGGATACGCCTCGGCCAGCACCTTCAGCTTTGCGGTAAGCACGTTCGAGCCGGTCGGCGGCAGCGACGGATCCAGTACCAGCGCCTGCCCGGCCGGTGAGGCGCTCGTCTTGTCGTTGCCGGTGTAGGCCCATTCGGTCCAGCCGAGCATGTTCTTGACTGCCTTGGCCACGTCGCCGGCAATGTTCGCCAGGTCCTGGGTCGCGCCGAACTCGGTGAGCAGCCACGGCACCTGATATTTGGTCGGATACCGCCTGGCCGTCGCAATCGTGATGTCATCCAGCGGCGTGCACAGCAGGTTCGTCTGCAGTTCGGCCTCGGTCGGACAGTAGACGTGGAAGGTGAACCCGATCGCGGGATCGTTCACCTTGCCGAGGTTGTTGGCATCGACGGTCGCCATCAGCACGTTCGGCTCGATCCAGACCGTCTTGTGCGTGTCGACGGTGCGGATCGCGTTCGCGACGCGCTGGTAGAAGGCGGTCAGCGTCTTGTCGAACAGCGCGCACCCGAGCAGCGGGATCGCGCACGGCTCCCAGAGCGTGCCGGGCCACGGTTCGTTCATGACTTCGTAGCCCAAGACGTCCGGGTCGGCGGCAAAGCGCTGCGCGACGTGCTTCCAGGCGGCCGCGTAGTGATCCTGCAGGCCGATGCCGTCCGATGCCTTCGCGTTGCGCCAGAACGAATCCCACGCTTGGTCCAACGCGAGGTTGGTGAAGTAGTTGAACGGGAAACCGTTGGCGGGGTTGGGCAGCCCACCGTCGATGACCGCCCAGGCCGGTGCGCCCTCGCCCTGGAACTTCTCGTTGTACAAATCCTGATGGAAGTCCAGCAGCGACACGATGCCATGTGCGGCAAGGGTGTGGACCGTGTCGGCGATCGAGTTCAGATAGCTGTCGTCGTACACGCCGGGTTGCGGTTCGACGGCGGCCCAGATGACACCCAGACGCACCGCGTTGAAACCGTTCGCCTGAAGGAACGCCGCGTCATCGTCGCCGAAACCGGCCGCGGAGGGCTCGTACGGCGCAGTCTTGAAGACCTGGTTCAGGCCGTGCAACACCACGACCCGGCCAGTGGCATCGGTTTGCCACGTGCCTACCTGGCCCAGGGGAAGCGTCGGTCCGACGCTAGCCGGTGCGCCCGCGCTCGCAGCGGACGATTCGCTGTTGACGGTGGCCAGCAGACCAGCGGTCAGGACGACCGCAGCCAGCACTGCGGTGGCTCGTGCTCCCCGAAATCCGATGCGCATGGACGACCCTTCGACTCGGCTTCTCAGACTCAGTGCCCAGAGCATCGCACTAGAACAGGTTCTATGCAGCTCGAAACCGTGCCAAGAGTTAGCGGGCGTAGAGCGCCTCGATCGCAGCGGCGTACTTCTCGGCGATCGGGCGCCGCTTGAGCTTCATGGTCGGCGTGATCTCGTTGCCACCCGGCTCCCACACGTCGGGCAGGATCGTGTACTTCTTGATCTGCTCGACGCGGGCAAGTTTGGTGTTGGCGTCCTTGATGCCGGCGTCGATTGCTGCGTGGATGGCCGGGTCCATCGCAAGTGCCGCGGGCGAGGTATCGGTCAGGCCGGCCTTTGCCGCGAACAGCGCAACCATGTCGGGGTCCAGGGTGATCAGCGCGACGATGTACGGACGGTCGTCCCCGATCACGACAGCCGAACCGACGAGTGGGCAGCACACCTTGACCGTGCCCTCGATGTTCGCCGGCGACATGTTCTTGCCCGCGGAGTTGATGATCAGTTCCTTCTTGCGGTCCACGATCCGCACGTAGCCCTCGGCGTCGATCGTGGCGATGTCGCCGGTGTGTAGCCAGCCGTCGGCGTCGATCGCCTCAGCCGTCTTCTCCGGGTCGTTGCGGTAGCCCTTCATGACCAGCGGTCCGCGTAGCAGCAGTTCGCCGTCCTTGGCCAAGGACAGCTCGACGTTCTTCAGCGCCTTGCCCACGGTGCCGATCCGAATGGCGTCCGGCGGGTTTACCGTTGCCGCGCAAGAGGATTCCGACATTCCCCACAGTTCGCAGCACGGAATACCCAGGGCCAACACGAACTCCAGGGCCCCCGGCGCGATTGCGGCCGCACCCGAGGCGGCGAAGCGCACGCGGTCCAGCCCCAGCGCGGCGCGGACCTTGCTCAGCACGAGTCGGTCGGCCAGCGCGTACTGGATCCGGATGCTCGCCGGGACGGGCGTGCCGGCCGATTCGAGCCGGACCTTGCAGATGCCAACGTCCAGAGCCCAGGACGCCATCCGACGCTTGACCCCGCTCGGTTCGGCCGCCAGCTTGGCCTCGATGCCCGCCTTGAGCTTGTACCAGACCTGCGGCACGGCACCGAAGAATGTGGGCCGAACGTCGGGCAGCACGGTGATCATCTGCTTCATATCGGCGAGCGTGATGATCTGCAATCCGCTGTACAGGCTGGTGTAGTGCGCTCCCCACCGGTTCGCGACATGGGCATCGGGCAGGTAGGAGACCACCGAATCTTCATGTGTGACAGGCGAAACCTCTGTCGTGGCGTCCAGTTCGGCGAGCATGTTCGCGTGCGTCAGTTCCACGCCCTTCGGCGGGCCCGTCGTCCCCGAGGTGTAGATGATCGTGAGGACGTCCTCTGACGTGAGTGCCTTCCAGGACGCCTCGAAGTCGAAGTCGGGCGCCTGGCCGGCCTCGAGGTCGGCCAAGGTGGTGGTGCCCTCCGTGTCGGCGTCGATGCAGACGATGTGCTCGACCTTCGTACCCTCGATTGCCGCGCGAATTTGTGGCAGGAATTGCTGCTCGCACACCACGATCCGGTTGCCGGCATTGCTGAGCAGGTAGTTGATCTGCTCCGGCGCAAGGGTGTTGTAGATGGAGAACGGCGTTGCGCCGGCGTGCAATGCGGCGGTGTCGACGAGGTGGAACTCAGGTCGGTTCGTCAGCATGATCGCCACGGTGTCACCGTGTGTGACGCCGAGCCCGGCCAATCCGGTCGCGAGGTGACGCACGCGTTCGGCGTACTCGCGCCAGGTGATGTTGACGCCACTGTCCGGCGTCCGAAGCGCAATCGAGTTCGGCACGCGCGCCGCGGTGGCCTGAAAGGCCTCGCACATTGTCCGGGGCGGTGACGCTGGATTCACGGTTGCTCCTGTTCGCGGGCGGGTCGTCAAACGCTAGGTCAGTTCGGTGGGTTCGGCGAATCCGGGCACCCACTGCATCGCGATCGGGCGGGCGTTCACCGAGCAGTCCAGTTGGGCGAGAATGTTCATCCAGCCACCGCACACCCGCGCCACGAGCATG
>JBDTDN010000383.1:0-3759 GCA_039923055.1 Jatrophihabitantaceae bacterium | reverse complement strand
GTTCGACAACTACCGCGCGTTCGAGCCGCGTCCGGCATTGTTCTTCGCCCTGTCGGTGGTCCGCCGTCCCGCGCCAGGCATCGCGACCTTGTTCGGTGGCGGCTACATCGCATCCGGTCCCGCCGGCAAGACGCGCATACCGAAACCCGCCACGCGAGGTCTGAAACTCATCGGGACCGAAGGTGCGGGGGAGGTGCAGACGCCGGTATGTGGTGCGGCTGCCGCGAGGTTGCGGGTCGGGGACCGCGTCTGGTTCCGACACGCCAAGGCCGGTGAACTCTGCGAACGGTTCGAGACCGTGCATCTCGTCGAGAACGGGGCAGTCGTCGACTCCGTCCCGACCTATCGCGGCGAGGGCAAGACGTTCGGCTGAGCGGCGCTCGGCCGACTCAGCCGACAATGACGCGCAGGACTTCGGCGATCTGCCGTCGAGTGGACTCGTCCTTGATCAGGCCGTCCGCGCCGACCGCTTCGCGCGGCACCGGCACGTGTCGACACGCGTCTTGGATGATCGACGCCTGCACATAACCGAGGACTATCGCCAAGCTCGCGTGTGCGCCGGCACCACGTCTGGAATCCGCGGCGGCGTTCACCCAGGCGACACGCTTGCCGGTCAACTCCACACCGCCGACCGTCCAGTCGAGCAGGTTCTTGAACGAGCCCGGCAGGGTGCCGGCGTACTCAGGCGTACAGAACAAGACAGCGTCGGCCGCCGCGATCTCAGCGCGTAACGCGGTTACGGGCGGTGGAAGCGGGTCTTGATCAATATCCGGGTTGAAGTGCGGCAGTGTCTGGATGCCTGCGTGCACTACGGCTTCAACGCCGGACGGAGCGCATGCGGCGGCCGTCCTGACCAGTGCGGAGTTCGTCGAGCCGGACCGAGTGCTACCGGAAATCAGCAGAATCCTCATGCGCTGTGTAGCGCCGACGGCCCGGCGATCCATTCCGACGCAATTGCGAAGCTACTGGTGGACGATGTCGCCCCAGCCCTCGACCTCGGACGGCTTGCGAGGCTCCGGGCCGATGTACCGGGCCGACGGGCGTACCAGCCGGCCGGTCTTCTTCTGCTCCATGATGTGTGCGGACCAGCCAGCGGTACGGGCGCTGGTGAACATCGCGGGCATCATGTGCGGCGGCACTTCGGCAAAGTCCAGGATGACAGCGGCCCAGAACTCGACGTTGGTCTCGATCGCCCGGTCCGGGCGTCGCTCACTGAGTTCGGCAAGCGCAGCCTGCTCGAGCGCGATGGCGGCGTCGTACTTGGTTGCGCCCAGTTCCTTGCAGGTGCGGCGGAGCACGCGAGCCCGTGGATCCTCGGCGCGGTACACGCGGTGCCCGAAGCCCATCAGCCGCTCGTGCCGGTCCAGGATGCCCTTGACGTACTTACGGGCATCGGCGCCCTGGGCGACGTCGTCGATCATCGGCAGCACGCGGGCCGGGGCACCGCCGTGCAGAGGGCCGCTCATCGCGCCGATCGCGCCGGACATGGCGGCAGCGACGTCAGCGCCGGTGGAAGCGATGACGCGGGCAGTGAAGGTTGAGGCGTTCATGCCGTGCTCGGCAGCGGACACGAAGTAGGCGTCGACGGCCTTGACGTGCGCCGGATCGGGCTCGCCGCGCCAGCGCACCATCATCCGCTCGACGATGGTGTCGCACTCGTCGATCCGGGCCTGTGGCACGGCCGGCGTCGCCAGACCGCGCGCGGACTGCGCGACGTAGGACAGCGCCATGACGGCGGCGCGCGCCAACTGCTCTCGGGCCTCGCCGTCGCTGATGTCCAGCAGGGGACGGTAACCCCAGACCGGCGACAGCATCGCGAGCGCGGCCTGGACGTCGACGCGGACGTCGCCGGTGTGTACTGGGATCGGGAACGGCTCGGCGGGAGGTAGGCCCGGCCCGAACTTGCCGTCGACTAGTAGCGCCCAGACGTTGCCGAAGGTGACCACGCCAGCGAGGTCTTCGATGTCGACGCCGCGGTACCGCAGCGATCCACCGTCCTTGTCCGGCTCGGCGATCTCGGTCTCGAAGGCGATGACACCTTCCAGTCCGGGGCTGTAGTCGTCTGCCATCAAGATGCTCCGATCGGATAGTTCGGCTCAGGATTGCGTCGCGGTGGGTTACACCGACGTCCCCATTCTGCCTGTCCCGGTCCATGGGACGACCCGCGGGTGATGCAATAGTCCGGTGAGCGATCCGGCCGGCATGCGACGTGGGTACCTGCGGGGATGGCTCGACGAGGGCGCCGCGCCCCGAGATTGGCTGAAGTTGTTTGGACACTGGTTCGACGAGGCGGCGGCGGAACTGAGTGGCCTCGAGGTCAATGCCATGCAGTTGGCGACCGTCGATGCCGCCGGGCGGCCCGCCGTACGCACGGTGCTGGCGAAGGGTTTCGACGAGCGGGGCGTGGTCTTCTACACGAACTACGACTCGGCGAAGGCGCGCGATCTGGCCGTCCATCCCTACGCGGCAACGATCTTCGCCTGGGTGAGGCAGGAACGTCAGGTGCGTTTCACGGGTCCGGTCGTTCGAGTGTCCCGCGCCGAGACCGAGTCGTATTTCGCTACCCGTCCCCGTGGCTCCCAGCTCGGTGCGTGGGCCTCGCCGCAGTCGTCTGTCGTCGCTTCCCGGTCCGTGCTGGACGAGGCCGAAGCCGCTGTTGCCGCGCGTTTCGCCGGCCAGGACATCCCGGCGCCGCCGCACTGGGGCGGGTTCCGTTTGGAACCGGACGCCGTCGAGTTCTGGCAGGGCCGTCCGGATCGCCTGCACGATCGGCTTCGGTACCGGCTCGATGCCGGTTCGTGGACGATCGAAAGGCTGGCTCCTTGAGCGAACCGCTCGACGCCGCCGATCCGGCCGAGGCTCCCGAGCAGGCGCGCAAGCTGCGTGGATTACTCGGTCGGCATGCCGTGGACACCCGACCGCTGGCCAGCGGTCCGTATCGACGGTTGCTGATCGGTCAAGGCACCTCGTTCATCGGTTCGATGCTCACCCAGGTCGCCGTCCCGGTGCAGGTGTACGCGCTCACCAAGTCCTCGCTGGACGTCGGCTTCGTCGGGCTCGTCGGGCTGGTCCCGATCGTGATTTTCGGCTTGTACGGCGGTGCTATCGCCGATGTGGTCGACCGGCGAAGGCTGTACCTGATCTCCTCGGTCGGCGGCTGGGTCGTCACCCTCGGCCTGCTCGCCCAGACGCTGCTGAGCCTGGGCAACGTCGGGTTGATCCTGGGGCTCGTCGCCGTACAGTCCGGCATGTTCGCGGTGGCATCCTCGGCCCGGGGCGCAATCATTCCGCGCATCGTTGACCTGGATCTGGTGCCTGCGGCAAACACGTTGAACTACACGGTCAGCAACGTCGGCCAGGTCGTCGGGCCGCTGATCGCCGGAGTGCTCGTCGTGCTGAACCACGGTTTCGCCTACGCCTACGCGATCGACGCCTTGCTGTTCACTGCCGCGCTGTACTCGGCGTTTCGGCTGCCGGACATTCCGCCGCTGGGGGACGGTCCGGTCGAGCGGCCGAACCTCCGGGTGGTTGCCGAGGGGCTGAAGTTCATCGCGGTCCGTCCGGTGCTGGTGATGAGCTTCCTGGTCGACATTGCGGCGATGGTGCTGGCCATGCCCCGGTCGTTGTTTCCCGCCGTTGCGGACGTGCATTTCCACGGCAACGTCGGACCGCTGTACGCCGCAATCGCGATCGGGGCCGTCGTGGCGGGATTGTCCAGCGGCTGGATTGGGCGCGTTCGCAGGCAGGGGCGGATGCTGG
>JBDTDN010000382.1:0-2673 GCA_039923055.1 Jatrophihabitantaceae bacterium | reverse complement strand
AATCAATCTGACGAACATTGTTCTTGGGCTGTTTTGCAGCGGTTACCTCGGCTACTGCGTTTTCTCTGGCCGAACTCCGCGAGGGTGTCTGGACCCGTCCCGCCAACCTGCCCCGCACCACCACCTTCGTCGATGACCCCGTGCTCACCTGTTTCCGTGCACACCCAGAGCGCGACCCCGCAACGCTGGCGGCGCGCCTGTGGGACCTCGACGGCTGGGCCTCGACCGCCTGCGATCTAGCTGCATGCCTGAGCAACGCCGAGGCTCCGATGATCAAGCTCGCGATCGGGGCACAGGTCGTGCGCCACCTGAACCTCGACCCGCTGCTCCCAGTCCAACTACGGCCAACCGGCTGGCCCGGCGCTGCACTGCGAGAGGCATACGCCGGATACCAACGTGAGATGCAGGCCTTGGCTCAGTCAGTCCGAGCACCCGGTTAGGCAGCAAAGCGCTCAGTCAGGTCCATGGCGCAAGACTTCCTCGCCTCGTGGACGCCCGAACCGTTGCCTTCGCTCATTGTCGAGGCATGTCAGTAGTGCGATTTGGCCCATGGCCATGGCATGAACGGTTTGAGTGGGACGCTGAGCAGCCATGCTCCCGCCGGAAAAAATGCGGGGGAGACCCGGGCCGCGAGGTCACGGGTGATCCTGTGGGGTGCCAAAACTCGGTGCTGGGTATTTTGGGGTTGCCGACGGGGCCGATGGCTGTCTTGGGTCGACCGGGTTCTTTCTACGAATTCGGATCGCTTGCACCTCAACGCTACGAAAGCGCTATCCTTACGCTATGAGTGTGGAGATCCGGCAGTCTGAGTTGCGCAACGACAACGCGGCGGTCATGCGGCGAGTTGCCGAGGGCGAGTCCTTCGTGGTTACCGTCAACGGCCGGGCGGTCGCTGACGTGGTTCCGCATCGCACGGGCACCGGAAGACGTCGGTTCGTGCCGGTTTCTGAACTGGTGGAAGCGTTCGCTGCGGGCCCGGCGCCGGATGTGGCGGCGTGGCGGGCTGACCTGGCGGCGGCCGATGAGATTTTTGGTTCAGAGGACCTCGCCGATCCGTTCGGCCCGCAGGGGCAGTGACAACGAGGGTGCCGCGGCGCGCACTTCTGGACACCTCTGTGGTGATCGACTTCCCGGGGCGGCTCGTGGCTGATGTCGCCGACGAGGTTGCGCTGTCTGCTGTGTCGATCGGCGAATTGCACTATGGCGTGACGGCAGCGGCAGATCCACTCACGCAGATGTATCGGCGTCGGCGAGTGCAAGCGATCTTGAACCGGTTCGAGGTGCTGTCCTTCGACGTGGAGTCCGCTGAGTATTACGGGACGCTGGCCGCCCTCGTCCGCCAGCACGGGCGAAACCCGCGACCGCGCCGCATGGACTTGCAGATCGCCGCGACCGCCGCCCGCCACAGCTTGATTCTGCTGACCCGAAACGGCAGGGGCTTCGCCGGCTTGGAGTCCGCGCTCCACGTGGTCGACCTGCCGAACCAGCCCTAATCAACGCGATGGCAGCGCCGGTAAATGCTGCACGATGCGATTGCCGTGGTCGTCGATGCCGACCAGCGCCCGTCGGCGTGATCACGCGCTCCGAGATCGCGCACGCGAAGCATCTGGCTGCATAATTCGCGGCTGGCGCGCATCCGGCCCGATCTGAGAGCGTCACGCAAAGGGCTGAACGACCTGGCCGATCTCGACAGAAACGTGCGCGAGGTATCGCATGATGGGGGAGTGGCACAGCCGCCGGTCACCGATTACGCGCGATCATCGACGCGGTCCGACGTCACGGCGTCGTCCACTGCCCGAAGGACGCGATACCTGTGGGTTCCAAAACTCGGTTGCGCGCTCACCGAGATCGGCGGCCAGTTTTCGGGTCTGCTGAGTGATCCAGGGCCCGTCAGGGTCGGTCGTAGTGCCAAGGATACGGACGCGACGAGTGTTGATCTCGATCACGAAGCACGTAGACCCGTTGCAGACTGGTTGCGCAGTCCACGTGGAAGTAGTCGCAGGCCAGCATTGTCGAGGCTTGAGCTCGGAGGAACTGCCGCCAGGATGTCTGGTCGGTTCGAGTCGGCGCTGGTGGTATTCGAAGCTGCTTGAGGATCCGTCGGATCGTGGAGGCGCTGACCCTGCGCCCCAGTTTCAACAGCTCGCCCTGGATGGGACTTGCCACCGTAGGTATAGATATCCGTGGGAACGTGCGCGGTGCCACTCAACGCGGAAACGGTGCCGGTACGTTGATAGCGCAGACCATTTCCGCGCTATCAGGCCAGGGGGCGAGCGTGCTCGAGCGATCTCTACGGCCGATTGGACGGCTGCTCCTGGCTCAACAGGTGGCACAGCCGGACGCGATCGTGGAAACCTTGATGACGGCCACGGCTGCCCTGGGTGCCACGGACCTGGTGCTGTATCTGATCGACTACGAGCACGGGGCGCTCATGCCTCACCCCGATGCTCTTGCCCACCGCGAACACCCTGAGGTAGCCACCGTTGACGGGTCGATGGCTGGGCGTGCGTTTCAGAGCGGGACCGTGATGGCAGCTCAACGCGGTGACAGCTGGCAGGTATGGGTGCCCGTGCTGGAGCGGGCGAACAAGCTGGGGGTGCTGGCGATGACGGTTCCCGTATTTGATGAGGAGGTCGAGTACTTCTGCACCGAGCTGGGTCTTGCCGCGGCCTA
>JBDTDN010000381.1:0-4347 GCA_039923055.1 Jatrophihabitantaceae bacterium | reverse complement strand
ATCGACGTCTACAGCGCTGATACCGCCGTCACGATCGGCGATCCGCCGCAGACGGCCGTTCGGCTCACCGGCACCATCGACGCCGCCTCGATCACCGACAAGTTCAAAGCGCTCGGTGCTACGTCGCGGACCTTCGGTGACATCAAAGGTCTGACGACCGGCGGCGACGATCAGACCAACGTCGACAGCCCGGTGGTCAAGGCGACCCAGACCGTGAACGAGCTCAACCAAATCGTGGTCACCAACCACGAACTTGCCGTCAGCCCCGACAGCGATTCGCTGCAGGCGGTACTGAATTCGGGCGGACGCTCACTACTTGACACCGGCAGCTATCGAGGCGTGTCCGACTGCCTCGGTGACGTCGTCACGGCGATGTTTACACCCCGAAGAGCCCGAGCAACGCTGCTGTCGTCGCGGTTGGCGTTCGCAACCCCAGATCCGCGACCGCACCGGCGATCGAAATCCTGTGCGTGTTGCCGGCCAATGGCAATCAGAGCGCGGTGCACGCTGCGGTCAGCAGAAGTTTCGCCCTGACAACGCGAGACCCACTGACTGACACGATGAACTCCCAGTACTTCAGCGATACCAAGGTGGACGAGCCAGGGGCGCTGGTCCGTGCGCAGGTCACGCTCAAGGACGAGTTCCCCGTCGGACGTCTGATCCAAGGCCTCCAACGTGGCCTGGACAAATACTGGGTCGGTTCCTGTGGCGCCGCCGACCCGACCCGTCATTCCTGCTGAGGCGCACCGTCTCGACGGCGTACGCGCTCGATGACACGTTCGCGTTCCAGCCGTTCCAGTTGACCGAGCTGGCGCACCGCCTCCCGTAGCGCCGCTTCCATGCCGTCGCTGCTTCGACGCAGCAACCGATCTGCGCTGCTGGCAGTGAGCGAGGCGGTGCCGGCGGACTCGGTCAGCTGAGCCAACAACGATTCGATGACTGCGAGCTGGTCCTGCAGCGCCGCCGTCGTCCGGTCATAGAGGTCGGCCGTCTTCGCGCCGTCCACGACCCCCACCTCGTCGGCATCCCGGCTGGCGGCAGCAATCGCAGTTCTGATCTGCCGCTGCGCGTCGGTCAGCGTCTGCCGCTGCGCGGTGATCGACTGCCTCAGCGCCGCATGGGTGACGATCTCGGACGCGGCCCGGCGATTCAGCGCGTCGCGTTCGCGCCCGGCTTGCGCGATCGCCCTGAGCAGTGCCGAACGCGCGTCCACGGCACTGCGGCGCTCAGGCCGAGCGGGCGGGCTCTTGCGCCGGGACGTCCGGCAATCCGGCGAGCAACACGGCAAGGTCTACCGCGACCGAGGCAGGGCCGGCTGGGCTGAGCAAGTAGGAGGCCAGCCAGCGGACGACGGTGTCCGCCCCGCCGCGCGAATCCGCCGCCAACGCAGCACAGACGGCCCGCTGTGCCAGCCGCCAGCCCTCGGCGGAAGCATCGATGCAGCCCAGCGCCGCTAGCGTCTGGGGTTCGATCCGGGCGAGCGTGCGTAACAGTGGGTGGTCGGCCAGCGCGTTCGCAACGCCACCCAAGGCGTCCGGTAGGGGCTGCTCGCCGAACTGCGCTGCGAGCACCGTCACCTCGTCCACCAACAGCGCGTGCAGGACGGCATCACGCGTGCGGAAGTGGTTGTAGAGCGTGGCCTTCGCGACGCCCGCCGCAGCCGCGACCTGAGCCATCGTGATCTTGGTGCCGCTGACCTCGACCGCACGACGCGCACCGTCGAGCAGCGCCCCCCTCGTCCGGCTCATCGCATTGCCCGCCCGCGAACGGGTCCCGGGTTGGTGCACGGGTGCCGCCGACGCGATCGCCGGAGCGAGCGTCGTCGGCCGGAAAAGTGTGTCGAACAGGGGATCGGCTGGGCTCATGACCGCAAGCTACCGCCGGGCACCGACAGGATCGTTGAGGTTGGCGGCGCGTCGGCCAGGTACGTGACCGATGGGACGGGTGTGACGTAGGAGGTGGCCTCAGGCCGCGACGTGCGGCAACGTCCGTACGCGCGGACCGCTGATGTCACCGGCCGGGGCGACCGAGATCCGGGCCGACCCCGACCCGGGGATCGTCGCGACCCGGCCGACCAGGGCGAGCTTCTCCTCGCGACGCAGGATGGCACTGACCTCACCGAACAGCTCGGACAGCTCGACGTCCAGCGCACCGCAGATCGCCGCAAGCAGCTCGGAGGAGGCTTCCTTTTGCCCACGCTCGACCTCGGACAGGTAGCCCAGGCTCACCCGGGCGTCGGCGGACACCTCGCGAAGCGTGCGCCGCTGCCGCATCCGCGCACCACGGAGGGTCTCACCAACCACTTGGCGCAGCACTGGCATGAGGACCACCCTCCTGTCGTGTCGTGAACTGGACCTGCACTTACCTACTACGGTACCGGTCGGGCTCACTGCGTGAATCGCGCGGCGTCGCGCTTCCGCTCATGGCGAACGTAACAACTCATTCATGTCGTTGCATTCCGAACCGACTCTGTCCGGCTCGATCCGCGGCGCAGCACGAGCGCCCGCTGCACGTAATCGGCACCGGTGATCAGGGCGACAATGATCGCCGCGACCATGAGGGTCCATGCGACACCGTGCAGCCATCCCCACGGCGGCAGCACGAAAAGCCCGATCGCCACTGCCTGCAGCAGCGTCTTGACCTTGCCGCCACGACTGGCGGCAATCACGCCGTGCCGGATCACCCAGAAGCGCAGGACAGTCACACCCACCTCGCGCACGCAGATCACCACCGTCACCCACCACGGCAGATCACCCAGCACAGACAGCCCGATAAGCGAGGCGCCGACCAGCGCCTTGTCCGCGATCGGGTCCGCGAGCTTGCCGAATTCGGTCACCAAACCTCGTCTGCGCGCAAGGTCCCCGTCGAGCCGGTCGGTGATGCTGGCGACGGCAAACACGGCCCACGCCGCGATCCGCCAACTCGCCTGGTGCCCAGTGCCGTGGAACAGCACTACCAGGAACACCGGCACCAGCACGAGCCGGAGCACCGTCAGCGCATTGGCGATGTTCCAGGCCGACACCGGGTCCGGCGCGTCCGCAATCGGGTCCTTGACCAGCGGACGTGGCGCCTTCACCACGGCGCACCACTGACCTCAGCGACCAGGTCGACGCCCTCGGAGTCCACGACGAAGGCCGGGACGAGCTGTCCGATGGCCAGCCCCTCGTCGCCGAGCAGCCGCACCGAACCGTCGACGTCCGGTCCCTGGTGCGCCGCCCGCCCGACCGGCTCTACACCTGACTCCTCGACCAGTACCTCGACCCGGGTGCCAATCCGGTCCTCGGCCCGCTGGCTGATCAACTCCTGCGCAAGGGTGGAGATCCGGTCGACCCGCTCGGCGATCTCGTCGGCGTCCAGCTTGCCGTCGAAGCCCGCAGCGCTTGTGCCGTCCTCGTCGGAGTAGCCGAACACACCGATGACGTCCAACCGAGCCTCGGTCAGGAAGTGTTCGAGTTCGGCGAGGTCGTCCTCGGTCTCACCGGGGAACCCGACGATGACATTGCTGCGCGCCCCGGCGTCGGGGGCGATAGCGCGGGCCTGTTCGAGCAACCCGAGGAACGATTCGGTGTTGCCGAAGCGCTTCATCCGGCGCAGCACCGACTCGCTGGAATGTTGGAACGACAGGTCGAAGTACGGCGCGATACCGTCCGTCGCTGCGATCGTGCGCAGCAACGACGGCCGCAGCTCTGCCGGCTGCAGGTAGGACACCCGGATCCGGTCGATACCGTCCACCGCAGCAAGTTCGGGCAGCAACTGCTCCAGCGAACGCAGATCGCCCAGGTCCTTGCCGTAGGACGTCGAATTCTCGCTGACGAGTACTAGTTCGCGCGCTCCGGTGGAGGCCAGCCATTGCGCCTCGGCAATGACGTCCGCCGGCGGCCGGGAGATGAACGAGCCACGGAAGGACGGGATCGCGCAGAACGTACAGCGCCGGTCGCAGCCGGAGGCCAGCTTGAGGTACGCGACGGGTGAGTCGTCCAGCCGGGTGCGAGCGTGGCCGGACGGTAGCCAGGCATGGCCCGGTACGGCAACCTCAAGCGCGGCGGCCGGGCGTTGTGCAGGCGTGACCGGCAGCAAAGCGCGACGGTCTCGCGGCGCGTGCGCTGCGATAGGCCGGCCGGCCGCGACGTCGTCCAGACGCGCCGCGATGTCGGCGTAGGAGTCGAAGCCGAGCACCGCATCAGCCTCGGGCAAGGACGCCGCAAGTTCCTTGCCGTAACGCTCGGCAAGGCAACCCACCGCGACGACCTTCTTACCGGTGTCCGCAGCGGCCAGCACCGTGTCGATCGAGTCCTTCTTGGCCGCGTCGATGAAGCCGCACGTGTTGATGACGATCACGTCCGCGTC
>JBDTDN010000380.1:0-3730 GCA_039923055.1 Jatrophihabitantaceae bacterium | reverse complement strand
CCTCGACCTGCACCAGTCGACCCACTGCCCGTCGCCAGTGTCGCTGCTCGGTCAAGGGACGGTCCACCCCCGGGGAGCCGACCTCCAGTACATATGGACCTGCGAACGCATCGTCCTGCGCATCCAGTGCAGCCGAGACCGCGCGGGAGACCAGCGCGACACCGTCCAGATCGATGCCACCGTCAGCATCGACACTGACGCGGACGACACTGCGGCGACCGGCGCTGGTGACCGTGAGGTCCTCCAAGTCGTACCCGGCTTGTTCGACCACGGGAGCGAGCAGTTCGAGCAGGTGTGCGCGCGCAGTAGCAGCAGATCCTGCTGCGTTGGCCGGCGACATGCTTGGCTCCGTTCGTTCAGTTGTCGAACGGTGAGCTTATCGGCTCTGCGACACTTGAGCGGCCATGACGGACGAGAACACAGCAAGCCCGCAGCGTGTGGGCCCGTCGCGCCGTACCTTCCTGATCGGATCCGGGGTCGCGGTGGCCGTCGGCGCCGGCGGTGGCATCGCGGCCGGAGCGCTCCGAGCTGGCCCGCACCGGTCCACCCCATCCGAGCCACCGCCGGTATTGGTTGCTGCGTTGGCGAGCGAACTCGCGCTCATAGCCTCGATCAAAGCCTCCACCGGGGGCGGGGCAGCGGTGCAGGCGAAGCTCGCCGAGGTAGCCAGAAACCACCTGACCCACGCGACCGTGCTGCAGGCGCTCATCGACGACACCGTCACCGAGCCGACACCGAGCCATGCATCCGGATCGCCGAGTCAGCCGCCCTCCGCGCCGCCGCTGACTCTCGCCCGACTCGCTGCAGCAGAGCGGCGAGCCTCTGCCACAGCGGCCCGACGGGCAGCGGCACTCAGCGGGCGCGACGCCACCCTGCTCGCGTCGATCGCGGCCTGCGAGGCAACCCATGTGGCGCTGTTGTCATGACGCTGATCGGGGACTGGCAGGCGGCGCTCGCGACAGAACAACAGGCCGGATTCGGCTACGACCTGCTCGGCGCACGCCTGCACGGAACGCCGGAACTGTCGCTCGCGGTGGTCTGTTCGAACGCCCACGACGCACTGATCGGTAGCGTGACCGAGCAACTCGCAACAGCCGGTCAGACACCGCACCCCACTGCGGCGGACTACCCGTCGTTGTACCCCGTCGACAACGCCTCGGCCGCGCGTGCGTTGGCGATTCGACTCGAGACCGAGTGTGCGGCCGCATGGCGCTACCTTTACGAGAACGCCGCGTCGACCACCGGAGCGCAGGCGATCACCTTGCGTGCTCAGGCGCAGGCGGCGCTCACGGCCAGCGCCGTCCGGGCGACCCGATGGCGACTGGCGGCCGCGACGAAGCCGCTCACGACTGCGTTCCCGGGACTGTGAGCCTCAGCCGACCGCCGCGGCGAATTGGGTGTTATAGAGCTCGTAGTAGGCGCCCCGAGCATCGAGCAGTTCGCCGTGGGTGCCCTGCTCGATGATCTGCCCACCGTCCATGACCAGGATCAGGTCGGCGTCGCGGATCGTGGAGAGGCGGTGCGCGATCACGAAACTGGTGCGGTTCGAGCGCAGCGCCGCCATCGCGTGCTGGACGAGCAGCTCAGTCCGGGTGTCCACCGAGCTGGTCGCCTCATCCAGAATCAGTAGCGACGGTGCGGCGAGGAACGCCCGGGCGATCGTCATGAGCTGCTTCTGACCGCTCGAGAGGTTACTGCTCTCCTCATCGATCACGGTGTCGTACCCGTCTGGCAGCGACTGCACGAACCGGTCGACGAATGTGGCGCGCGCCGCGTCGAGAATCTCGTCCTCTGTCGCGCCCGGCCGGCCGTAACCGATGTTGTCGCGGATCGTCCCGCCGAACAGCCAGGTGTCCTGCAGCACCATGCCGATCTCGCCACGCAGTTCGTCCCGGCGCATCGCGGTGATGTCCACACCGTCCAGCGTGATCCGGCCGGCGTCCAACTCGTAGAACCGCATGATCAGGTTGACCAGGGTGGTCTTGCCCGCGCCGGTCGGTCCAACGATCGCGATGGTGTGGCCCGGTTCGGCGACCAGCGACAGGTTCTGGATCAACGGTGATTGCAGGTCGTAGCTGAACGCCACGTGCTCGAACTCAACCCTGCCCACCTTGGCCGTAGGCCGCTGCGGCACGGCCGGCTCGGGCCGCTGCTCGTCCTCGTCCAGCAGGTCGAAGACCCGCTCGGCCGAGGCGACGCCTGACTGCAGCAGGTTCGCCATCGACGCCACCTGGGTCAGCGGCTGGGTGAACTGCCGCGAGTACTGGATGAATGCTTGCACCTCACCCAGGCTCATCGACCCGGACGCGACCCGCAGCCCACCGACTACCGCGATGACCACGTAGTTCAGGTTCCCGATGAACATCATCAGCGGCATGATCAGTCCGCTGATGAATTGCGCGCCGAAGCTGGCCTGGAACAGCTCCTCGTTCTTCTCGTCGAAACGCTGCTCGATCTCGCGGTGCCGACCGAAGACCTTGACCAGTTCCAAGCCGGTGAACGCCTCCTCGATCTGGCTGTTCAGCTGCCCTGTGCTCCGCCACTGCGCGATGAACTTGCCCTGCGAACGCTTGGCGATTGCCTTGGTCGCGACCATCGAGATCGGGATCGTGACAAGTGCGATGAGAGCGAGCAGCGGCGAGATGAGGAACATCATCGTGACGACACCGACGACCGTGAGCAGCGAGGTCAACAGCTGGCTCATTGTCTGCTGCAGCGTCATCTGGATGTTGTCGATGTCGTTGGTGACCCGGCTGAGCAGTTCACCGCGGGGCTGGACGTCGAAGTACGGCAACGGCAGCCGGTTGATCTTGTCTTCGACATCGCCACGTAAGCGCCGAACGCTGTTTTGCACAACGTCGTTGAGCAGGTACCCCTGCAACCACGAGAGCAGACTGGCGCCGACATACACCGCGGCCGCGACCAGCAGGATCGCGCCGAGATGGCCGAACTGGATGCCGCGGCCGGGCACCACATGCGAACCGAGCAGCAGGTCGGCGAAATTCTTGTCGCCGTGCGCTCGTGCAGCGTCGGCTGCCTGCTGGGTGCTCTGCCCAGGCTGAAGGCGTTTGCCGATGAAGCCCTGGAAGATGGCGTCGGTGGCCCAGCCGAGAATCTTCGGGCCGAGCACCGCCAGCCCGACACTGCAGATCGCCAGCGCGAACACGACCAGGACCTTCAGACGCTCCGGACGCAGTTGGCCAAGAAGTCGCTTGGCCGACGGCCAGAACGTCATCGATTTCTCAGCCGGCATGCCGGCACTCATCCAGGGCGGTCCGCCCCCACGCCGAGCCTCCGAACCCTGGATCCGCTTCGGGACAACCTTCGGCTCGGTCATGCCGCGTCCTCGACTGAGAGCTGCGAGGAGACGATCTCGGCGTAGGTCGAGCAGCTCTCACACAACTGGTCGTGCGTGCCGCGGCCAACGATCGCGCCGTCCTCGAGCACGATGATCTGATCCGCGTCCTGGATGGTGGAAACCCGCTGCGCGACAACGATTACCGCGGCATCCCGCGTGACCGGGCGCAGGGCCGCCCGCAACCGCGCGTCCGTTCCCAGGTCCAGCGCGGAGAACGACTCGTCGAACAGGTACACCTCAGGCTTGCGTACCAGGGCGCGCGCGATGGCCAGCCGCTGCCGTTGCCCGCCCGAGACGTTGGTGCCGCCCTGGGCGATGGAGGCGTCGAGTCCGTCCGGCATAGCGGTCACGAAGTCGCTTGCTTGCGCGACC
>JBDTDN010000379.1:0-3359 GCA_039923055.1 Jatrophihabitantaceae bacterium | reverse complement strand
GGCGCCGGTCGGCTGCTGCCCCGCCCCTGACGGGAAGGTGTCGCTACGGGCTGGGCTGTCGCCGTCCTGGAGACGGCCGTTGCACCCTCTGGCGATGCGGACGGCCCGCTGCCGCCTCCGGGCGACTGCCCCGTCGGCGGATCAGCCGATCCCGTGGAGTTGGCCGCGTCCGCGCCTGGACCGGCGGGAGCCGGTCGTGACGGCGTCAGCCGGGCGTGGTCCTGCTGCGTGAGCATCGGACCAGCGGCGGTGACGGCCGCCGGTCGCCCGACCTGAACCACGTCCGGTCTCATACCCGCGGCGATCCCGCCGGGCCGCCAGGTCTGCTCGTTCGGTACGCGTCGTACCGCGCGCGGCAAGCCCCTTGCGGGTAGGTCGGCCACGGCAACCGACCCCGAGGGGTCCGGATCTGCGACCCGCTCGGGCGTCCACCAGCGCGGCGGCGCCACCGCCGATCCGCTCGGCGAATGCACCGGCACCGCGGCCGGCCCTTCCAGAGTGCGTCGCACCGCAATAGGGCGCGACATGCTTGCCGCGAAACGCTGCACCGCCGAGGCGACGCTGCCGGGCCGCGACGAGCGCAGCCTCCCCAGGGGTGGGCCCGGACGGCGCATCCGCATTGCCGCACCACGACCGAGCCGGTTGATGTCGGGTGCGTCCGGATCGGTGGCCGTGGTGTCGAACTCGAGTGGACCGGCCATCAGGCACTGCTCTGAGTCTTGGCCTTGAATCCGTGGTGCGCGACTTCCAGCTCCTCTTCAAGAGCCTGGTTCGTGCCAACCGAGAAGTCCGGTCCCTTCCAGCGCACTGCGAAGACGCTCTGAAATTCCCAGGAACGCAGCCGGACGCCCAGTGAGTCCAAGGCTGTGACAGCCCCGGTAGACCGGGTGAGCTTGTTCTCGTTGCCGGCGAATCCCTCTCCGGAGGACTTCGACATCCAGCTGAACAGGGCATCGCTCTGGGTGAGCCCGCGCCGGAATACGAGATTCGGCCACGTCATCCGCGACGGGACTTTGTAGACGAATCCGTTCTGGCCGCCCTCGACAATTTCGTCCACCCCGACCGTCACCTGCAGGCCGAAGACCTCCCGGAACAGGCCGATCTCGACGCCGTCCACCTCGAACAGGAAGCGATCGGCAAGCGGCAGGTCGCCACCAAGCGGCGTAAGGCTACTGGGCGTACTCACGTACTGCCTCCCACGCGCGCTCGTTGAGCGAGGCCACAGCTCGCACCATCCGGACTCGATCCATGTGTTCGAGATCGAGCAGTTCCGCCATCGGCCAGTGCAGGTGATAGGCCAGGTACGCGATTTCCTGCCACAACGCGTCGGTCGGATAGCGCATCATTGGCAATCACCTACTGCGCCTTGCGCGGAAGCTCCTCGACCGCCGTGCGCAGCGGCAGCCGGCCCGGCTCAGCGGTCGACCCTGCGGCTACCGGAGTCTCCGGCGCCGGTGCTGTGGACACCGGCCGGGCGGTGGCACCGCCGCTACCCAGTAATGGGCTGTCCTGCTGTGCTGCGAGCAGTGCGTCGTACTCCTCCTGGCTACCAAAGTTGATCACACCGTAAAAGTCCTGCAAGAACGCCAGGTCAACGGCGAAGAGTCCTTCGATCTCGAACGACGTGACCATCTGAATGCTGCCCAGGTTTTCTACCACGCGTGCCAACACCAGGACCGTCAGGCGTGGGTCATCCGGTCCTGTCACGGTGGGGTCTCGCAGCGGCGCGAGTTCGTCGCGCGCCGTTGCGAGCCGCATCGTTCCAGTCCGGTGCAGTTCACCCTGATCGTCCACGTAACCACGTGGCAGGGTGAACTCGTAACTGGTCTTCAAACCACTCATGAACAGTTCGTCACTTCTTACGGATGAGCGACTCGCAGGCCAGCGTGATGGTCTCCTTGATCGGATCGTTGGAGTCCACACTGAGTGCGTCGGTCGAGATCTTCGACGGCCACGCGTTGGTGAAGTTGAACCGGGCGATCTCCGAGTGTGTGCTGTCGAAGATCACGATCGAGCCGCTCTTGCGCTCACCGGCGCGGTTGCCGTTCGCCATCCCGCCCTGGTGCACCGCGTTGAACCACTTCCACATTGCGTCGCTGCTGGCGTCGGAAGGAGCCAGCCGGGTCAGGCTGAGGTCAGGCGCCTTCATGGCACCGCCTCGGGTTTTGATGATCTGCTGTTGGCCCTTGGCTCCGGCCTGGGTCGAGGTAACGACGTCCACCTCGATGTCGAGCCCGGAAACGCCCGAGAGGTAGGAAATCACTGCTCCATCAATTTCCAGGAAGAAGTTCTGAGCAATCATCATGTCGGTCTTGATCAGTTCATTGGGCATCTGCGTTCTCCACTACTCGCGCGAGGATTCGGGTACCGCTTACGCGGCGGTCTGCTTCTGCTGGCTGATGCGGAACACCACGAACTCCGCAGGCTTCACCGGAGCGATCCCGACCTCGACGATGAGCTTGCCCTCGTCGATCGACTCGGGTGGGTTGGTCTCGGCATCACACTTGACGTAGAACGCTTGGTCCGCGGTGGCACCGAACAGGGCGCCAGCCGACCAGAGCCCTCGCAAGAAGGCGGTGAGCGTACGGCTCACACCTTCCCACAGGCTCATGTCGTTCGGCTCGAACACCGCGTACTGGGTACCCTCGTGGATCGTGGCCTCGATCATGTTGAACAGGCGGCGGACGTTGATGTAGCGCCAGTCGCTGTCAGAGGCGAGGGTGCGGGCACCCCAGATGCGGATGCCACGCGTACCGAACGGGCGGATGCAGTTGATCCCGATCGGGTTCAGCAGCGACTGCTCGTTCTGCGTGATGGTCCGCTCGATGTCCAGCACACCGCGCATGGTGTCGTTGGCCGGCGCCTTCCATACCCCACGGGTCTCGTCGGTACGTGCCCAGACCCCGGCCACGTGGCCCGACGGTGGGATGAACACCTCGGAGTTGCCGTTCACACCGATCGGGTTCTCGACCTTGATCCAGGGGTAGTACAGCGCGGCGTAGGCCGAGTCGTACATCGCCACCTCGCTGCGCCAGCCCTTGATCTGCTGCGGGTTCATGCCGGGCGGGGCGTCCAGGACCGCCATCCTGTTGCCGTTCTGCTCGCAGTGCGAGATCAGCGCGGTCTGCACCGTCTTCCAGAGGTTCAGGTCCAGCGACCCGTCCTCCTTCGTTGCGGCGGTCACCAGGTCCGGAACGATGACCATCGTGACGTCGTCCGCGACGGCGAGGCCGTTGATGCCGTTGCGCGCGGATTCCGAACCAGCGAACTTTCGGCCGGTCACGGGCACCGGGATGGGAGCGGCCTTCTCAAGTGGGTAACGGCCCGGCTTGAGTACCTCGAGCTGGGTGTTCAGATCG
>JBDTDN010000378.1:0-4898 GCA_039923055.1 Jatrophihabitantaceae bacterium | reverse complement strand
AGAGGAATCCCCCACCGTTCTCGGGCCAGCCAGCCCACCTGCCCGGAGAGCCAGTAGTGCGAATGGATGACGTCGTACCAGCCAGGCTCATGGAACGCCTCGGCCCGCATCACCCCTGCCGTGAACGCACACAGTTGCGCGGGCAGGTCGTTCTTCGCGAGCCCTTCGAAGGGACCGGCGGTGACGTGACGAACGAGTACGCCAGGCTCCAGTTCGACGGTCGACGGCTGATCGCTGGACGTTGCCCTGGTGAAGATCTCCACCGCGACGTTGGCCGCTGCCAGGCGTCTGGCGGTCTCGACGATGTAGACGTTCATGCCGCCGGCGTCACCGCCCCCGGGCGGATCCAACGGCGAGGTGTGCACGCTGAGCATGGCAACGCGCGAAGGCATGCCCGTACGTCTGCTGCGATGCACCAGCCGCTCCGTTCCCAGTCTGCTGTTCCGAGCCTGATCGCCCCCACCACAACAACCGAGCACGTCCGATCATGCCCGAAATCCGACAACGGCAGAATGGGTGCTATGGAACGTAAAACAGCAGTCGTGACCGGGGCGAGCAGCGGCATAGGGGCCGCCACCGCCCGTCGACTTGCCGCCGAAGGGTTTGCGGTCGTCGTCGCTGCCCGCCGACGGGATCGTTTGGACGAACTGGTGGCCGCCGTTCCGGGCATACGTGCGGTAACTCTGGACGTCACGTCTGCGGAGTCGGTCGCTGCCCTGGCCGCGTCGCTCGACGACGTTGCGGTGTTGGTCAACAGCGCCGGCGGCGCCATCGGGGTGGAGCCGATCGAGCACGCCGATGCGGTGGACTGGCAGATGATGTACGAGACGAACGTGCTGGGCGTCATGCGGGTGACGCAAGCGTTGCTGCCGGCGCTGGAGCACGGTGCGGGCGGACACGTCGTGGTCGTCGGCTCCACCGCGGGGCACTCGGTCTACGAGGGCGGCGGCGGGTATACGGCGGCCAAGCATGCGGTGGCTGCCGTCGTACAGACGATGCGACTGGAGTTCAACGGCCGGCCGGTGCGGGTCACCGAGGTCGCTCCAGGCATGGTGCACACCGAGGAGTTCTCCCTGGTGCGCTTGCGTGGCGACCAAGCGGCCGCCGACCGCGTCTATGCAGGCGTCGAGCATCCGCTGAACGCTGAGGACATCGCCGATTGCATCGCCTTCGCCGTCACCCGTCCGGCGCACGTCAACATCGACCTGCTGATGGTCAAGCCGATCGCACAGGCGGCGGCGCACAAGCTCGCGCGGACGTCCTGAGCCCAGGCCTCGACGGTGAATGCCGGCCGAAGGAGCCCGCGATTGGCGGCCGGACGGGCGCGGGTGCAGGGCCTGCCCACCCGTGGCACCACGAACCCGAATCGCCTGCGACGGATGGACAACTGGATCACCGCGACCCTGGAACCTACCGTGCGCTCCGTCCCGGACCCTGTTGTGATCGACCTCGGATACGGGGCGACCCCGGTCACGGCCGTTGAACTCACGAGCCGGCTCAGGCGCATCCGTCCGGACGTCCGGGTGGTCGGTCTCGAACTCGATCCCGGCCGGGTCGCTGCCGCCGAGCCCGCCGCGGATCCGCCGTGGCTGAGGTTCGAGCGCGGCGGTTTCGAGTTTGCCGGCCTGCGCCCGGTGCTGGTTCGCGCCGCCAATGTGTTGCGCCAGTACGACCAGGCGGCCGCGGAGGCTGCCTGGTCGACGATGCGCTCAGGTCTGGCGGCCGGTGGCGTGATCGTCGAAGGTACGTGCGATGAGATTGGCCGGCGGTGCGCGTGGGTACTGCTCGACGCGGCCGGGCCGATCAGCTTGACGCTGGCCTGTCGCGTCGACTCGATCAGCCGGCCGAGCGATCTTGCCGAACGCCTGCCCAAGTCTGTCATCCATCACAACGTGCCTGGCCAGCAGATCAATGCGTTTCTGCGTGATCTCGATGCGGCCTGGGACGCTGCGGCACCGCTCGTTCCGTTCGGCCCGAGGCAGCGCTGGATCGCGACGTGCGCGGCCGTGGCCGGCACGTGGCCGGTCCAGACCTCCCGTGCCCGGCACGGTGAGGTGACGGTCGACTGGGCTGCGGTGGCGCCGAAATAGTGCCTCTCGGGAACCGACTGCGAGGTAACCACTAGCCGATGCCCTGAGTCGTAGGGTTCGCTGGTCACCGCGCTGAGTTCGGCGGTGTTGCAACGGATTGGTGAGTGACGGAACGGCCTGGACGCGGCATAGTCAGGCGCGTGGCATTGCATACCGGCACCTCGTCCAGTAGTGGTTCTCCGCATTCTGATGTTGTCTACGATGCCAACCCGTTTCTCGGGGCAGCCAACCCGGCGCGCGGCTCGGCGGTGTCTGCACCGCACACCTCCCTGGCCGACGGTCCGGTTGACGCTGACGTCGCTTATCAGTTGATCCACGACGAACTTCTGCTTGATGGCAGCGCCCGCCTCAACCTGGCGACGTTCGTGACGACGTGGATGGAGCCTCAGGCCGACAAGTTGATGTCCGAGTGCGTCGACAAGAACATGATCGACAAGGATGAGTACCCGCAGACCGCGGAGCTTGAGCGGCGGTGTGTGGCGATTCTCGCCGATCTGTGGAACACCCCGCAGGCGACGTCGGCGACTGGGTGCTCGACCACTGGATCGAGCGAGGCATGCATGCTCGGCGGCATGGCCCTGAAGCGACGCTGGCAGTCGCGTACCGGGGACGATCCGTCCCGGAAGCCCAACCTTGTGATGGGCGCGAATGTTCAGGTCTGCTGGGAGAAGTTCTGTCGTTACTGGGAGGTCGAGGCCCGCGTCGTGCCGATGGAAGGTGGGCGCTTCCATCTCGACGCCGCCAATGCTGCTTCGGCGGTCGACGAGAACACGATCGGCGTCGTTGCGATCCTCGGCTCGACTTTCGATGGCAGCTACGAGCCGATTGCCGAGATCGCAGCGGCGCTGGATGAAGTCGAACGCGAGCGCGGCATCGACGTGCCCATCCACGTGGATGGCGCGTCTGGCGCGATGATCGCACCGTTCCTCGACCCCGAACTGGTGTGGGACTTCCGGCTGCCGCGGGTGGCGTCTATCAACACGTCGGGTCACAAGTACGGCCTGGTCTACCCGGGCGTCGGCTGGGTGTTGTGGCGCGACGCAGCCGCACTGCCGAAGGACCTGATCTTTAACGTCAACTATCTGGGCGGCCTGATGCCGACCTTCGCCTTGAACTTCTCCCGACCTGGGGCGGAGGTGATCGCGCAGTACTACACGTTCTTCCGGTTGGGGCGATCCGGGTACCGGGCGGTCCAGCAGTCTTGTCGCGACGTAGCAACCTATCTGTCCGGCGAGATCGAGAAGCTCGGGCCGTTTCGGCTGATCTCACGCGGTGATCAACTGCCGGTGTTCGCCTTCACCACCACCGCAGACGTACAGGGCTGGGACGTCTTCGCGGTGTCACGGTCGTTGCGCGAGCGCGGTTGGCAGGTGCCGGCCTACACGTTTCCGGAGAACCGCACCGATCTCGCGGTGCTGCGCATTGTGTGCCGCAATGGTTTCTCGCACGACATGGCAGAGTTGTTCCTGAGCAATCTGCAGGCTGCAGTCGCCGACCTGCAGGACCCAACCGTGCCCACGGCCAGTTCTGGCCCGAGCGGATTCCGACACTAGTACGGGCCAGCCCAGCGTTTGCTGTTGATCACTCGGGGAAGGGCGATGACCGATCAGGGCCACTCGAGCGCCCGGCTGACGCTGACCGGGTTTGCGGGCTGACCGAGGCTCTTGGGTTCGCGAGCCGGGGGGCTGGGTGGGCTGCGGTCACCGTCGCGTGGGTACCTCGACCGCGAGGCTGGGCAAGTCGAAGGCTTGCACCCGACGAGCCAGTATGAGGTCGGCGATGCCGATGACGAGTGCGGCGCCCACGAGGGCGGCGGCTCCGTAGAGGCCGTAGGTGGCTGCGTTCGGGTAGTCGTGTCCGATGGTGGTCAGGCGGCTGAAGAACATCGTGCGGCGGTGCCGAGCGACATTCCGACTTGTTGACCGGTCTGCATCATGGCAGCTGCAATGCCGCTGATCGCTGGCGTCACGTATTGGAGTGCGAGGGTCTGGTTGGGGCCGACGACCAGGCCGCTTCCCAGGCCGGCTAGGAGCAGTGGTCCGGGGATGTCGACCCAGATGGTGCCGTTGGGGTGGTCGCGGATCAGCGTGGCCGTGGCCGCGAGCCCGATTGCTACGGCCGTCAGTCCCGCCACCACCAGTACCCGGCCTACGCGGTAGACGAACCGTCCACTCATGGCGGCACTCCACGACCGACCCCTGCCGACCTAAGAGGGCCACTTAGCTCATCCAACCTGTGTCCGCGTCGGCTCCAGCGCTATCAGGTGCCCACCCCGGCAGTAGGTCTGGGCTCGCACCGGCGCGGGCGAGTAGGTCGGCGGCGAGTAGGCAGTGGCTCGCGACGTGGCAGCCTGGTCCGCACGTCGATAACCAGACGCGTCCGAGTTTGTAGCCTCTTTGTGGACGCCTCGGCCCGGTTCCGGACCGTCGACCTCATCTACTCCCGCAATTACGGAGTCTGTGGGCCCCGCGGGGCTCGAACCCGCAACCTACGGATTAAAAGACCTTAGGTTGGACGACTCCTGTCGTCTTCACGGGCCTGGGTGACCCGAAATACGGGGGGTCTGGCCAACGACGAAGCGCTGGCTGTCGGGGTCTGTCGGTGGGGAATGGGTGCCAGATGGGTGCCATGCCGTGGACTCTGCCTGTGCGGACCGTCGGGGGGATGTCAACGTTCAGGCAGCTCGGTTGAATGATCAAGTTCTTTGTCTAGGTGGCTCGACGGCACGTCAGTTCGCTCTTAGATCGGCGAGTAGCAGGTCGACGATCGCTTCCTCATGGACAGCGACGTCCGTCGCGATCATGACGG
>JBDTDN010000377.1:0-5367 GCA_039923055.1 Jatrophihabitantaceae bacterium | reverse complement strand
GGCCCCTGCATTGCTCAGTAGCCGCCGCCGTACCGGCCGGTGGAGGAGTCACCGGTGGATCCCGTTGACGGCGCCGAACTGGTCGCCGGGGTCACCACAACGACATGCCACACGCCCTCGACGCCATCACCATTGACGTCCCCGACGCGGGTATCGGCGGAATAGGCGTACACCGGGTGCCCGTCGTAGGTCACCTGCTTGGCGCCGTCTGCGCGCGTGATCGTGCCGAACGAACTGGCCTGCAGACTCGGGCCGGCTGCGGCGGTGCCGATCACCGGCGGCCAGGTCGAGGCACAGGAACCAGTGCAGTTCGACGCGGTCGACGTGTCCGGGTCGTAGGTGTAGACGGTCCGACCGGCGTCGGTAAGGATCGTCCCCTTCGCATTCGACGCGGTCGCAAAGCCGACAGGGCCGCTGGCAGGCGCAGAAGTCACTTTGGAACTCGACGGCTGAGTCGGCGGCGTCGACTTGGCGCCACCGCTGGAGGAGCAGCCGGCGAGCAGCAGCGCGCCGCACGAACCGGCGACGAACAGCAGGGTAGTTCTGGACAGGTGAACGGGCATCGGGACGACCTTCCTACAGTTGCTGGCATCGCTAAGTACGTGGGCGATGCCGAACCGGTTCACCGCACGGCGTCAAAGCGCGCCAGGATCAACGCGACGAGTACCGGGTCTGCACCGATCGGGTCGGCAACCGGCCCGAGGCCGTCCGCAGCCGCCCGCAGCGCTGTCAGGAAGTGTCCGTCCGCGAGCAGGTACGGCGCGATCTCGACCGGTCCGGGCAAAGCGGTCAGGGCGGAGCGCACATCGCCGAACAGCGGTAGGACCGCCACCGGCCGGCCCACCCGTTCGGCCAACAGCCTTGCCATCTTGTCCACCTCGGCGCGCGCCGTCGCCCGGGACGAACCGATCGACACGAGCGCCGTGGATGTGATCGCCAGCGACCCGCGCACTGCGGCCAGCCGTGTAGCGAGTAGGTCCGCAAGCGCCGGGTCGGGTCCGATGTGCTGAGCCACCCGTACGTCCGGATGCCCTGCCGCTATAGCGGGGATGTCCGTCCGCACGTGATATCCCGACGACAGCAGTAACGGGACGATGACGACCGGACCGTCCAGCGTCTCCAGCGCGTCCCCGAGCGATGGCGCTGCGACATCGAGGAAACACGCGGACACATCCAACTCCGGCCGGGCTGCCCGAACCCCGGCAACCACGGCACTCGTCGTCGCTGACCCGACCGACGAATCGGTGCCATGGGCGGCGATCAACAGGTGTGGCACCGGCCCAGCGTACGGATCGACCCGGCGGGCCGTGTTGGATGAGCGGGTGTCCTCCACTACCTTCTCCGCGGTCAGCGCGGTCGTCGAGACCGCACCAGGTCAGTTCGATGCGACCGTCGACCCGTTGTGGACGATCAACCGCAAGCCGAACGGCGGGTACCTGCTGGCGATGCTCGGGAATGCCGCGACCGCCGTCGGTTCGCACGAGCACGTCATCGCGGCCAGCGCCCACTACCTGCACTCGCCCGACCCCGGGCCGGTGCAGGTGCGCGCCGAGGTGTTGCGCGCCGGCCGGTCGGCCAGCCAGGTCAGGGCCGGCATGTCGCAAGGCGGTAAGCCCTGCGTCGAAGCCTTACTGACGGTGAGCACGCTGGACCCGAACACGAGCCCGTACTGGGACACCGGCGTGCCATCCGTCGCTATCGCAGCGTTCGAGGACTGCACACGCCTGCCGCCGATCTCACCCGCCAACTTTCCCGTGCCGATGATGGGCGAGGCCGATGTGCGCATCGATCCGGCAACGCTCAGCTTCGCCGCCCGCGAGCCCAGCGGACGCGGCGAACTGCGCGGCTGGCTCGCGCTGCCGATGGACGAACCGTTCGATCCCACCGCCCTGCTGTTCGCCGTCGACGCATTCCCGCCGGCCACCTTCGACATCGAGTTGAGCGGCTGGGTGCCGACTCTGGAACTCACGGCCTACGTGCGCGCCTTGCCGGCGCCGGGGCCGTTGCAAGTTCTGCAGAAGGCGCAGTTGATCGATGCCCAGCGCGTCGACGAGGTCTGCTACGTATGGGATTGCACGGGCAGGCTCGTCGCGCACGGGACGCAATTGGCCGGCATCCGACTCGGCTGACCGCGCGTCGGCTGACCGCGCGTCGGCCGACCGCGCGTCAGCGCTTTTTGGCCAGCACCAACCGTGCCACGCTCGCCAACCGCTCACCCATCTTCTCGACGGGCGCATGACCCATCCCGACCTGCAGCATCGCGCCGGCCCAGGCGAGCGCCAGCGCGTCCTTCGCTTCGGTGCTGACGTCCGCACCGAGCGCGGTGTTGATCCGCCCGTTGATCTCGACGCCGATCAGCAACTGCAACTGCTTGACGTCGCCGTCGTCCCCGAGCAGTGCCGAGGTCGTCGCGGAGGTCAGTTCGGGCTCGGCGGCCAGAAACGCGGCCAGGTCGGCGAAGACTGCGACGACGCGTTGCAGCGGTGAGCGCTTGGAGGTCTCCAGATGCGGACGTTCACTCAGCCGGCGCCAGAAGATTTCGGCCACCAGATGGTTCTTGGAAGAGAAGTAGGTGTACGCGGTTGCAGGGGAGACCTCGGCCCGGTTCGCTACGCTACGAATCGTCAACGCAGGAAAGCCGACGGCGCGCAATTCTTCCTGCGCGGCACTGCTGATCCGCTCGACCGTCTCGATCTGCCGGGCGTTGAGTTCACGCCTGGTCGCCTGAGTCGTCAACGTGCTTGACACATGTCAAGACACTAGTCCAGGCGGCATACTCGAAGCAAACCTCAGGCACCGGCGCCCAGACAACCTCGTCAAACCCGGATTCTGTTGATGTGGACACCTGTCCAGCCTATCGTATGGGCGAGTGTCTAGATCGATTACTCGCGGAGGAACCATGGTAAGTCCGTTGCGCTGCTGTGGCAGATCGAGATCACCGAATCGGACGACCTGCCCGTTCTGTAATGATCAACAACGGGCCGAGCGGTCATGCGGACGATCAGAGGTCGACGAGCTTGGCGCGTAAGCGGTCCAGGTAGGCAAGGACCTCGTCCTCGCTGCGGTCGGGCAGTCCGAAGATCACCTCGGTGACACCGATCGATTCCCAGTGCGCGAGCACCGCGGGATCGGGCCGGCCGGCCAGTGCGGACACCTCGGGCATCTCGTCCCGTCCGGCCTCGCGCCAGAGCGAGTGCAGCAACTCGATCTTGTCGTCCAGCACGTCGTCGCGGGGCGTGGTGATCCAGCCGTCGGCCGAGCGGGCGATCCACTCGAACGTCTTCTGCGTGCCGCCGGCCCCGATCAGCACCGGGATATGCGGCTGCACCGGCTTCGGCCAGGCCCAACTCGCCCCGAAGTTCACGAACTCGCCGTCGTAGCCGGCCTCGTCCTGCGTCCAGAGCGCCCGCATGGCGTCCAGGTACTCGCGCAGCACGGTGCGACGCTTGGCCGCGGGCACATGGTGATCAGTGAGTTCGTCGACGTTCCAGCCGAAACCCGCGCCCAGCGTGACGCGCCCGCCGGAGAGGTGGTCCAGCGTCGCGATGGTCTTGGCCAGCGTGATCGGGTCGTGCTCCACAGGAAGCGCCACCGCCGTTGCCAGCCGAATCGTGGAGGTCACCGCGGCCGCCATCGCCAACCCGACCCACGGATCGAGCGTGCGCATGTACCGATCGTCAGGAAGCGTCGCGTCCCCGGTCCCGGGGTGGGCCGCCTCGCGTTTGACCGGAATGTGCGTGTGTTCGGGGACGTAGAAGGCGTCGAAGCCGGACTGCTCGGCCGCCCGGGCCGCAGCTGCGGGCGTGATACCGCGATCGCTGGTGAACAGCACGATCGAGTGCCTCATCGGGTTCCCTTCCGGTACGTTCTGGACCGCGCTCACTCTGCCATGGGATCCGTTGACGCTGACAGGTGGGTGGACTACTGTCCAGTCCAGTGACCAGTTAAGCATCCAGCACGGCCGTGTCGACGGTGGTGTTCGACCCGTACGACTATGCGTTCCAGGACGATCCGTACCCGACGTATGCCTGGCAGCGTGATACGGCGCCGCGGTACCGCAACGAGCAGCCAACCTCGCGCGGTTGGAGGCGAACATCGTGCTGATCGAACTTGCCTCGCGTGTGCGGTCGATCCAGGTGGACGAGGCCGGAGCCGAGCACGTTCACTCGGTCAACGTGCGCGGCTTCGCCCATCTGCCGGTGGAGCTGGTGGCGGCCTGATCGCCCGGACCGTGCATATCGGTGATCCAACTGGAAACCGGCAAATGGATTCGCCGGACCCCGTACCCGTGCACCTGCGGGTAGATCGTCAACTCCGGTGTGGGCGGCTGAATCTCTCAGACCGGGATACGCAAACCCGGGCCGCCATCGACAGCGAGCCCGTCCCGCACTGCGGCAGCAGCCTCCCCGGCGCGCAGGTCGCAGATCTCGTTCAGCAGGTGACCGCTGTGGCCCTTTACGTGCCGCCACTGCACGTCGCGTCGCTGTACCAGTTCCTCGATCGCCTGGATCGCCTCGCGGTTCTTGACCGGTTCCCTCTTGGAGTTACGCCAGCCGTTGCGCTTCCAACCCGCGAGCCAGGTCGTCTGTGAGTTGATGACGTACATGCTGTCCGCCTCGATGAGCACGGGCACCTCGGACGGGACGGCGAGCAGCGCTTCGTACACGGCGCGCAACTCCATCAGGTTGTTCGTGGTGGACCGATGGCCGCCGGCAGCCCACGAATCCGCGGCCGTCGCCCACGCCCAGCCGCCAGGGCCGCCAGGATTGACCAGGCACGAGCCGTCGGTTGCGATTACGAGGCGGTTCGGGGCAGTCACGCCGCAACGATAGGCGACGGACGCACGGGCAGATGGTGGCGACCCCGACCGGACTTGAACCGGCGACTTCCTCCGTGACAGGGAGGCACTCTAACCAACTGAGCTACGGGGCCTAGATACGAAAAGGAGCCGTGCCCCCAACGGGATTCGAACCCGTGCTACCGCCTTGAAAGGGCGGCGTCCTGGGCCACTAGACGATGAGGGCGGCGAACCGCATCATGCTAGCTCCCCTGGCGACGGGCCTAAGCATAGGGGACGGGGTGCCACGATTCCAAAGCGGCTGACAGATGGCGGATGGCGATGCTGGCAGCAGGCTGGCACGTGCCGTAACCGGATCGTGACCCACGCATAGGCTGTGCCGGTGCCTGTGCCCGAGGACGTGAGTGTCGGCCGTCCGCGCGCCACCCGGCACGGTGCTCGGCGGTCGCGGCACGCCCGGAAGTCGCGTTCGGTCCTACGCCATACGCTGATGACCGCGATCACGTTCACGCTGCTGCTGGTGTTGACGATGGGTGGACTGGCCGGCTACCTGTACCAGAAGTACAACG
>JBDTDN010000376.1:0-2686 GCA_039923055.1 Jatrophihabitantaceae bacterium | reverse complement strand
GGCCGCGACTACGGGCTTGCGGCGCACCGGCTTGCGGTGACGGGTCTGGCCGGGATCGGGATCGCGACCCTGCTGGAAGTCGTTATGCAGATGGTCCCCGGCGGTCGGCGGCTGGACCCGCTGACGGCCACCATCTCGGCGTTCGCACTCGAGCCCGGCGGTTGGCTGTTCTCGGTGGGTGTCATCATCCTGGCGGTGGCCTCGACCGTGCTGGGCGCGGCGCTGTTGGTGGCCCGATTAGTGTCCTGGCGGCAGCCCTGGGCGATCTGGTACGCCTTGTGGTGCATCGGGTTGGTCGGCCTGACGGTGATCACCAAGACCGAGATCGGGCCGAACAGTTCTGTGCAGTCGCGCATTCACTGGTCGTTCACCTTGCTGGCCTTCGTCTCCCTGCCGCTGGCGGTGTTGCTGATCGTGCGGGAGCTGCGCCGCCGTGCCAGGACCGAGCACCTGCGGCTGCCCAGGCCGCTGCGAGCGGCCACGGTGCTGATGTGGATCGCGGTCGGCTGGTTCGTGCTGCTTGCCGGCCAGTCGGCGCTGTCGGTGCTTCACCGCGACGGGCTGTTCCCCTGGGTTGGGCTGATAGAACGCGGCGTGGCAGTGACCGAGATGGCCGCTGTGGTCTGTTTGGGGTGGTGGGTCATTCACGAACGGCGGGCGGTGTTGGCCGCGTTCGCGGAGCAACAGCGAGCTCATGGCCACCCGGAGGCGGCGACACGTCGGACGCAGCGTCCACGCGGAGACTCTCGGTAACTCCGCCACCGTTCGTGGTTCTGATTCGACACGTTCCCCAGTGACGGCGGGCCCCATCGGGGCCAGGAATTGCTGACGGGTCAGGCGCAGAGCGGCACCGGATCGGTAGCGGATTCGAGCAGCCGGAACTGTATCTGTTGGCCGTTGATCGTCACGGTGGGATCTACGACCGTGAAGATTGCGGTTCGCTGGATGATCTGCAGGAAGCCATGAACGTAGCCGGTCTCCCGGACGATCCCGTCAGTGCCGGGCAGTCTGCCCGGCGCGTCTTGCGGCGAAACAGCCCGGTAGTTCTCGCCCTGGTACTGCAGACAGACGATGCCGCAGTGCACGAGCAGTTCGAAGGTGACGCCATTCGGTGGGGTCGTCGACCGCCCTGGAGCTGATGATGATGATGCTGCGCCGGAGTGAGTGGACTTCACTGGTGACGTGGGGCTCGCAGGTGGTGCCGTAGCTGCTGTGGGGGCCGACGACATCGACGGGGTCGATCGTGCCGGCGATGACGTGGCCGGCGACGAGGCCTTGCTGCTCGTTGCCGAGGCGGCGGCTCCGAACGTGCCGCCTGCGGTTGCCGAGGTGGCGGAAGTTGCGCAACCGGTCACCATGGCGAGCAGGACTGTCAGGACGATGCAGCCACCCCGGGGCGTCGGGTACCCCTTGTCCGACATGGCTTCTCCCTAGAGACTCTGGTTGCAGGGCAACTCGAGTTCTGACAAGAGGATAGTTGCGTCGGGTCGTTGCACAGGTAGCCACGATGCCGTGCCGCGTGCGGTACCCGCCTATAGATCGAGGTGGAGGCGCAGCGCTTCGTCGATTTCGATCATGATCGATGCCGGGATCTGACCGAGGACCGCGCCCAGTCTCTCGACCGCCACGGATCGGACTTGCTCGGCGTGGGCCTTGGAGTCGGCGCGAAGGCCGCCCTGGTCCGCCGGCACCAAAACTTGGAACGGGAAGATTCGCGTGGTGTTGCTTGTCAGGGGAACCACCGTGACGGCGCCTCGCCCGAGGCGCTCGGCGACAGCGTTGGCGCGTTCGTTGCTGACTACGACGGCCGGGCGACGCTTGTTGGCCTCGCTGCCCGTTACCGGATCAAAATCGACGAGACGAACCTCCCCACGACGCATCAGCGCAGCCCGTCGCCCGCCGCTGCCTCCCAAGTCTGACGCTCCCCGGAGGCGTCCCACTCTTCCCAAGCGGCCGCGTAGTCCTCCTCGAGCCTGGACTGGCGCAACAGCCTGACGGCCTGCTGGATTGCTGCCGAGCGCGACCGGAGACCGGCCTTGCGGGCGTGCTCATCGAGAGTGGCCACGTCCTCGTCGGGGAGGCTGACACTGAGCTTCACGTCTTGATGCTACCCGAGTAGCACCGCTATGCCACCACCCGAAGCCTGATCAGCATCGTGCCCGGACAGCACCGGTTACGCCGTCAGGCAGACCTCGGGCAGTTCGAACCAGCGCAGCTCCTCGAAGTCCTCCGACACCCGCCGGCCCGGCTCATCGCAGGCGGCAGTGCAGTCATCGCGGGCGTCGAACAATGCCTGCGCTTCCTGCAGGTATCCGGCCAGCGCCGACTCCGGCGCCCGGTCGCGGTGCCGCGGATACTGCATGGTCCCGTCATCGGCGTAGCTGACCTGATGCAGCCGCAGCGGCGGCTCCGCCGGTCCCGAACGGTGCCGCCAGAGCCCGGTGGCTGGGTCGAATGTGTAGTCCGGCAAGAGCTTCCAGCCGTCATCGGCAACCATTCCGACTGCGGTGATGATGTAATCGACCACCGTCTCGGCGACGAAATAGTTGAAGTTCACCCGCACCCAGCCGGGCTTGATGCCCTCGCAGCCGTGGGAGATCTCCCGCCCGAACGCATGAGAGTGCTCCAGGTCGATACCGAGAAGCCGGTGTCCGTACGGCCCGGCGCAGGAGCAGCCGCCGCGGGA
>JBDTDN010000375.1:0-12257 GCA_039923055.1 Jatrophihabitantaceae bacterium | reverse complement strand
GGCGCGGGTCGGTGGCCCGGACGATCGCGCCCAGACTGCCGGCGGCGGCGATCGCGGCCAGCCCGGCAACGCCAGCGCCGGCGACGAGCACCTTGGCCGGCGGTACCTTGCCCGCCGCGGTGATCTGGCCGGTGAAAAAGCGCCCGAAGACATGCGCCGCCTCGATCACTGCGCGGTAGCCGGCGATGTTCGCCATCGAGCTCAGCACGTCCATCGACTGCGCGCGCGAGATTCGGGGGACCGCATCCATTGCGAGCACCGTGATCGGTCGGGCCGCGAACGCCTCGACCAACGCCGGGTTCAAACCCGGGCTGACCAGGCTGATCAGGGTCGCCCCGTCACGCAGCTTGCCGATTTCGTCGATCGTTGGGGCATTCACCCGCAGCACGACGTCGGCCTGCCATGCGTCTGTCGCCGAGCCGATCCGCGCACCTGCAGCAGCGAACGACTCGTCGGACAGCGTCGCGCCGGCACCGGCCCCGGACTCGACGACCACCTCATAGCCGAGGGCGAGCAACGCCTTGACGGTGGTGGGCGTCGCCGCAACACGGGTCTCTCCGGGTACGGTCTCGCGGGTCACTCCGATGAGCACGGTGTACTCCATTCGCGGCGGACGGCCGACTGGACGCGGACGTAGCGTGATGCATCTTTCCGCAGTGGCTCACAGGTGCTGCGCCCACCCCGGTAGGTTCGCCAACGTGGCTAGTCGACTCACTGTCCTATCGGGACCGTCCGGCGTGGGCAAGGGCACGGTGGTTGCCAAGGTGCGTGAGCTGTATCCGCACGTGTGGGTCTCGGTCTCGTGTACGACTCGCCTGCCGCGGCCGGGGGAGCGGGACGGCATCGAGTACCGGTTCCTGACCCGCGCGCAGTTCGAGCAGATGATCGCTGCAGGCCAATTTCTGGAGTATGCCGAATTTGCCGGCAACCTCTACGGGACCCCGTGCGATCCGGTCACGGCGCGGCTGGCAGCGGGGACGCCGACGCTGCTGGAGATCGAACTGCAGGGTGCGCGGCAGGTGCGTGCCACCGTCCCGCAGGCCCAGTTCGTCTTCCTCACCGCGCCGTCCTGGGCCGAACTGGAGCGGCGGCTGACCAGCCGAGGCACCGAGTCCGCGGACGTCATCGCCGAGCGGTTGGCTCGCGCGGCGGTCGAACTGCGGGCCGAGAACGAGTTCGACGCGGTCGTGGTGAACGACGATGTCGGCCGTGCAGCCGCGGAGTTGGTAGCATTGATAGAGGCCGTCTGCCCGTGATTTGTAAATGACAGCGGCGGCCGCATCCTGACAGCATCCGAGCAAGCCGACGATCACAGACAGGTGAGTACAGACGTGCCCGCAATCGTGTCCGCCCCTGAGGGCATCACCAACCCGCCGATCGACGAACTGCTGGACCGCACGCACTCCAAGTACGCGCTCGTCATCATCGCCGCCAAGCGCGCGCGCCAGATCAACGCCTACTACAGCCAACTCGGTGAAGGTTTGCTGGAGTACGTCGGCCCGTTGGTCGAGACCGCTCCGCAGGAGAAGCCGCTGTCCATCGCGCTTCGCGAAATCAACGCCGACCTCATCGAGTTCAAGCCGAGTGACGGCTAGCGTTCGCGCTGCATAGCAGCAGTAACAGAAGGTGGTAACACCTGTGAGTTCTGTCGTCTTGGGCGTGGCGGGCGGGATCGCCGCCTACAAAGCGGCCGATCTGCTGCGCAAACTGGTGGAAGCCGGGCATGACGTCACGGTGGTTCCGACTGCATCGGCCTTGCAGTTCGTCGGCGCTCCGACCTGGGCCGCACTGTCCCACCACCCAGTAGCCACGGATGTCTGGACGAATGCCGCCGAGGTTCCGCATGTGCAGTTGGGCCGCCGCGCCGATCTGGTGGTCATCGCACCGGCTACCGCCGACCTGCTTGCCAAGGCCGCCCATGGGCTGGCCGACGACCTGCTCACCAACACGCTGCTGACCGCCCGCTGTCCGCTGTTGTTCGTGCCGGCTATGCACACCGAGATGTGGGAGCACCCAGCCACTGTCGACAATGTCGCCACGCTGCGCAGCCGTGGGGCAAGCGTGCTCGATCCGGCGACCGGACGGCTCACCGGCGCTGACACCGGCAAGGGGCGCCTGCCCGAACCCGCCGAGATCGCCGCGTTCGCCGAACTGCTACTGCTTCGTCCCGATGCCTTGCCGCGCGATCTGGACGGCGTCCGCTTGGTCGTCAGTGCAGGCGGTACGCGCGAACCGCTGGACCCGGTGCGCTTTCTCGGCAATGCCTCCTCCGGGCGCCAGGGGTACGCGATCGCCGCTGTCTCCGCGGCCCGTGGTGCGCAGGTGACAGTCATAGCCGCGAACGTAGAACTGCCGACCCCGGCTGGGGCCGAGGTCGTCCGGGTCGGCTCGGCCGCCGAACTCCGCGAGGCCGTCCACAAGGCCAGCGCCGAGGCAGACGTCGTCGTCATGGCCGCGGCCGTCGCGGACTTCCGGCCCGACAGTGCTACAGGTCACAAGATCAAGAAGTCCGACGTGGGGCCGGCACCGATCGCACTTATCGAGAACGCCGATGTGCTCGCCGAACTGGTTGCCGCACGTCACCCGAGGCAACTGCTGATCGGGTTTGCCGCCGAGACCGGCGATGCAACCGCAACCGTCCTGGAATACGGGCGCGCAAAGCTGGCGCGCAAAGGCTGCGACCTGCTCGTGGTCAACGCTGTGGACGATGGGAAGGCGTTCGGCCGACTCGACAACGCGGCAGTGATTCTTGGTTCCGATGGCAGCGAACGGTCGATCCCGTTCGGCCCGAAGGCGTTGCTCGCAGCCGCGGTGTGTGACGAAATCGCTGCGCGCCACGTCACCTGATAGCCGTTCTACTCGTTAGCCTCAGTAGTGCCGGTCTGCCATTGGTTAGACTCGGCGAATCCGTCTGCCGCGCAAGAAAATCGGAGTACTTGTGTCCCGTCGCCTTTTTACGTCCGAATCCGTCACTGAGGGTCACCCGGACAAGATCGCTGACCAGATCAGCGACTCGATCCTGGACGCACTTCTCGCCCAGGATCCCTCCAGCCGCGTAGCGGTCGAAACCCTGATTACCACCGGTCAGGTGCACGTCGCAGGTGAGGTCACCACTGAGGCGTACGCCGACATCCCGACGATTGTGCGCGAGCGCATTCTGGAGATCGGCTACGACAGCTCGCGCAAGGGTTTCGACGGCGCGTCCTGTGGCGTGAGCATCTCGATCGGAGCGCAGTCCCCGGACATCGCGCAGGGCGTGGACACCGCGTTCGAGGCGCGCACCGGCGCGAGCGTCGAGGATCCGCTGGACCGGCAGGGTGCTGGCGACCAGGGCCTGATGTTCGGCTTCGCATGCGACGAGACGCCTGAGCTGATGCCGCTGCCGATCCACCTCGCGCACCGACTCGCCGAGCGGCTGACGAAGGTGCGCAAGGACGGCACGGTCCCCTACCTGCGTCCGGACGGCAAGACGCAGGTCACGATCGAGTACGTCGACGGAAGGCCAGTGCGCCTGGACACCGTTGTGGTCTCCAGCCAGCACGCTGAGGACATCGACATCGACACGCTGCTCACCCCCGACATCGAGGAGCACGTGGTCCGGCCGATCCTCGCCGACCTCGCGATCGACACCGAGGGGTATCGGCTGCTGGTCAACCCCACCGGCAAGTTCGTCATCGGCGGACCGATGGGTGACGCTGGCCTGACCGGACGCAAGATCATCGTCGACACCTATGGCGGCTACGCCCGGCACGGTGGCGGCGCGTTCTCCGGCAAGGACCCGTCGAAGGTCGACCGGTCGGCCTGCTATGCGATGCGCTGGGTCGCCAAGAACGTGGTCGCGGCCAAACTCGCCAGCCAGTGCGAGGTTCAGGTCGCGTACGCGATCGGCAAGGCTGAGCCGGTGGGGCTTTTCATCGAGACATTCGGTACCGAGACGGTCGACATCGAGCGGATCTCCGAGGCCGTGCTGCAGACATTCGACCTGCGCCCGGCCGCGATCATCCGCGACCTGGACCTCAAGCGCCCGATCTACGCCCAAACCGCAGCCTACGGCCACTTCGGCCGCGAGCTGCCGGACTTCACCTGGGAGCGCACCGACCGCGCCGAGCAACTCGCCAAGCTGGCTAATTCTTAGGGGCCGCAGCCGACTGCGGCGCCGCCGCTCGCAAGCTCGGGCGGACACCTCGGCCGGCACGCGACTTCGTCGCGATCGGCGCCCACCAGCGGACAGTGGCGAGATCGTCCTAGGCAGCTGATAGGACTAGCTGGTGAGCGCGGAGTCAGGCAAGAGCAATCTCCGGGTTCCGGCTGCGGTCGATCCGGTCGCGAGCTTGATGGTGGACGTGCCGCTGCCGCATCTGGATCGGCCGTTCGACTATCTGGTTCCGGCGACATTGGATGCGGACGTGCAGGCCGGTTCGCGGGTTCGGGCCCGCTTCTCCGGTCGGCTCGTCGATGCATACGTGCTCGGCAGATCAGCAGCGTCCGGGCATGTCGGGCAACTGGCGTACATCGAGCGGGCGGTGGGTGCCGAACCGGTCCTGACCGCTGAGACGACGGCACTGTTTCGGGCTGTTGCAGACCGGTGGGCCGGCAACTTCGTGGACGTGGTGCGCCTGGGCGTTCCGGCGCGGCACGCGGCCAGTGAAGCGTCGACGGCATCGCCGGTCGCGGCTCCGGACGCCGCGAAGCAGACCGGTTTCGATAGGTACCGCGCCGGCCGCGCGTTCTTGTCTGCCGTCGCTGCGGGCAAGCCGGCGCGAGCGGTGTGGTCGGCGCTTCCGGGGGAGCAGTGGCCCGCTCGGCTTGCCGAAGCAGTCGCCGCGACGTTGGCTGCCGGACTGGGTGCGGTCGTCGTCGTGCCGGACGCGCGTGACCTGAAACGTCTCGACGTTGCAATGACGGTTGTTCTCGGCGAGGGCGTACACGTCGCGTTGTCCGCCGATCTTGGCCCTGCTGCACGGTACCGCCGCTGGCTCGCCGTCCGGCGTGGGTCGGTGCGAGCGGTGATCGGGACGCGGTCGGCCGCCTATGCGCCGGTCGCGGACCTGGGCCTGGTCGCGATCTGGGACGACGGCGACGACCTCTACGACGAGCCGCGCGCGCCGTATGCCCATACCCGGGATGTGCTGGTGCTCCGGTCCGCTCTGTCCGGCGCGGCACTGCTGATCGGTGGCTTTGCCCGGACGGCCGAGGCGCAACTGCTGGTCCAGTCCGGCTGGGCGCATGAGATCGTGCCCGACCGATCTACGCTTCGGGCCGCCGCACCGCTGGTTGCCGCGACCGGTGACGACTTCGAACTGGCGCGCGATCCAGGCGCCGCTGCGGCCCGGTTGCCCTCGCTGGCCTGGCGTGCGGCGGGTGAATCGTTGGCGGCTGGACATCCGGTGCTTGTGCAGGTGCCGCGCCGCGGGTACGTACCGTCGCTGGCCTGTGCTCGGGACCGAACCCCGGCGCGGTGTGGCGCCTGCGCAGGTCCGTTGGCGGCAAGCGCACAGAACGCGATCGCGACCTGCCGGTGGTGCGGACGGTCGGCCGGCGATTGGCACTGCCCCCTGTGCGACGGTCGCCGGATGCGTGCCGTCGTCATCGGCTCGGCCCGTACCGCCGAGGAGTTGGGACGGGCCTTTCACGGCGCCACCGTCCGGACCAGCGGCGGCGACCGCGTGCTGGAGACGGTCGGGTCCGATCCGGCGCTGATCATCGCTACCCCCGGCGCCGAGCCGGTCGCAGAAGCGGGCTACGGCGCGGTACTCCTGCTGGACGGGTGGGCGCTGCTGTCCCGGGCGGACCTGCGCGCGAGCGAGGAGACGCTCAGACGCTGGATGAACGCCGCAGCCCTGGCCAGGTCGGATGCGAAGGTCGTCGTGGGTGCGGATGCCTCCATCACGGCCGTTCAGGCGCTCGTGCGCTGGGACCCGGTCGGCGCGGCGAGCCGGGAACTGGCGGACCGGACCGACGTCGGCTTCGCTCCCGCCACCCGAATGGCCTCACTCACCGGAGCCGCCACCGCCGTCGCGGACCTGCTGGCAGCGGCTGACCTCCCCGTCACCGCCGAGGTGATCGGCCCCGTACCGACAGAGAAGGACCTTGAGCGGATGTTGGTCAGGGTCCCACGCGCGAACGGAGCCGAACTCGCGGTCGCCCTCAAGACGGCTGCGGCGGCCCGCTCGGCCCGCAAGGCCTCGGACCCGGTGAGGATCGTTCTGGATCCCTATGAGTTGTTCTGATCGGTACGGGCTAGCGCGGAGCCGCCGCGGGGACCAGAACGCCTAGGACGCGACCGAGCATGTCCGGGTCGGCCGGCTCGCCCGTGATGGCGGGCAGGTACAGGTACGACTCGCAGATCCGGACAACAGTGAAGGCGAGTTCGTCGATCGGTAGCGGGGTACTCGCCCGTCCGTCGGCGATGTCGGCTTCGACCAACTGCTTGATCAGGGCGAGTAGCCGGGGTTGGAAGCCGCCGGCCCGCAGGGTCAACAGCCGCATCGCGAATTCGCTCTCGCCGTGCAGCAGCCGTCGCATGCCCGGCGCGTCCACGGTGAAGCGCACCCACCGCCGCAATGTCTCGGGGACGCGCGGTCCCGGCACCGGCTCCAACTCGGCCCAGGTCTGCATGATGGTGCGTTCGGTCAAGAGCCATAGCACCTCGACGATCAACTTCTCGCGGGATCCGACCCAGCGATAGAGCGTCACTCGGTTGATGCCCAGTTCGGTCGCAAGGGCCTGCATATCCAACCGGCGGCCGTCCATCAGGCGCGTGCGCGCAAGGCGAAACGCGTCCTCGGGTACCGGTCTTTGCTGCACTGTGACCACCTCGAAACGGGTCTGGGGGCCGGCTGGACCGACCCCCAGACCTATCGTTGCGTTACTGCGGAAGACCGTTCGTAGGCGCCTGAGGCTGAGGCGTCGAGTACTCGGTCAGTGCTCCGGAGCCGTCATCGGTCGTGTAGATCGAACCGGTCGGAGTTGCCACACCGCCCTTGACGATGACGACTTGGGTTCCGGCGTACCCGGAGTGATCGGTGCTGGAGAACCGGAACGGAACCAGACCGGGACCAGTCAGCCCGCCCTTCTCCACCGCTGCGAGCAGCGACTGACGGGTGAGATTCTTTCCTGCGGCCTGCAACACCTGCAGGGTCGTGTACGCCATCGCCATGCCGTACTCGACGTTGCCGTCGAACGGCACGTTGTTGTTGTACTTCGTGTTCACCATCTGGAAGAGCGTGATCCAACTGTTGGACGTATCGCTCGGGATCGGGATATAGCTGTCCGTGACCACGCCCTCGAGCAGTGGCGTAGTCGCGTCCTTCAGGAACCCGGTCAGGGTCGTGATGTCAGAACCGACGTTGGAGATCACCCACTGCGGCCCGTACTTCAACTGGGCGGCTGTCCCGAGCGCAAGTGCGGTGAACCCGGGCACGGTGAACAGGGTGACCACCTGGCAGCCGGCCGCCTTCAGGGCGCCGATCTGTGGCCCCACGTTCTGGTTGGTCGGCGTGTACGTCTGCTTCGTCTTCAGCGAGCCCGCGCCGAGCGTCAACTCGACGCCCTGCGCGCCGTCGGTACCGAAGTCGTCACCCTGGCCGAAGCTGCACACCGTCTTGCCCGCGAAGGTCTTCTTGATGTAGTCGCCGAGGACCTTGCCTTCGACGGTGTAGTCCGGCTGCCAGCCGAACGTGTCCGGATACTTGGAGGCCTGGTTCCAACTGCGACTGCCGGAGGAGACGAACAGGTCAGGGACCTTGTTCTGCTTGAGGAAGTCGAGCACCGCGGTGTGCGTGGGAGTACCGAGAGCGCCAACCATGGCGAACACGTTGTCCTTCAGCACGAGGTCATTCGTCTTCGTCACGGTCGTGGCCGGGTTGTAGCCGTCGTCCTCGACCTTGAGGGTGATCTTGCGTCCGTTGACGCCGCCGCTCTCGTTGGCGAACTTGAAGTAGGCGTTCATCGCGGCGCTGATCTTCGAGTAGCCCGGTGCAGCCGGTCCGGTGAGTGGCTGCGTCGTGCCCAGCAGGATGGAGTCGGCGGTGACTCCGGGGGTGTTGACTGCTGCACCTCCACCTCCGCTGCTGCTGCACGCGCTCAGCACGAGTGCCGCGGTGACGGCGAGGGCGCACGTAGCGCCGAGCCGTCCCTTGTTCGTAATTGTCATTTCTGACCTCCTGTGGGTTGGGTGGTGCGCCGAGGGATGAGTGCGAGGAGGCGGCGAAGCAGTCCTTGTGCGCCACCTGGTAGCGCGAGCATGACGATGATCAGTAACAGCCCGAAGACCGCACTCGGCAGGTTGTTCGTCAGGTTCTGGGTCGAACTGGCAGACAACCCCAGGCCGCTGACCCGGTCGGTGATGAACGTCGCGAGATACACCACAATCACCGATCCGATGACCGCCCCGGTCAGGCTGCCCAGTCCACCGATCACCACCGCGAGCAACAACGTCAGCGACAGGACCAGGTCGAACGCGCCAGGACGCGCGCCCAACATGACCGCCAGCACGCCACCACCAAGGCCGGCCGTCGCGGAACTGACGGCGAACGTGGTGATCTGGATGCGCGGAACGGACAAACCGCACAGCGCCGCTGCGATCTCGTCGTCACGGACTGCACGCATGTGTCGTCCGACCGCAGACCGGTTCAGGTTGGCGAGGAAAAACAGCACCACCAGGGCACAGAACAGCCCGATCCACGCCTGCCAGTGCTGGAAGGAGAAGTTGTAGCCGAGGCTGGTGGGCGGGCTCTGGATCGATGCCGAGAGCCCCTGATCGCCATTGAACAGACTCGTGAAGTGCGAGGTGATCGGCGGCAGCGCCACCCCGAGCGTCAAGGTGGCGCCGGCCAGGTACGGTCCTCGCAGCCTGGCTGCGGCTACGCCGATCACCGCACCGGCGACCGCGGTGACGAACGCGCCGGCGAGCAGGCAGATCGGCAGCACCCACAGGCCGGTCACGTTCTGGTCGGTGAAGTGGTTCTGGATCAGGGCGACCGTGTAGGCGCCGATCGCCATCAGGGCCGCATGTCCCAGTGAGATCTGGCCGTTGAGTCCGACGAGCACGGTGAGCCCGGCTGCGGCGCAGATGTAGGCGCCGAGGATGCCCAGGTGAATGAACTGGTACTCCTGTAACTGATCCGTGAGCACGATGACGAGCACGACGCCGAGTACGAGCAGCACAAGGTGCCGCAGCAGCGTAGAGCCCTTCATCCAGGCCAGGACCGCCGCCATCAGACTCGCCTGGCCTGTACGCCGCTGAACAAGCCGCTGGGCCTGACCAGAAGCACGACCATCAGCAGCACCAGTGCCGCCACCAACGTCAGGTCGCTGCCGAGGTAGCCGCTCGCGTACGACAGGACCAACCCGGTGGCGACCCCGCCGACCACTGCACCGACCGGGCTGTCCAGCCCGCCGACGACCGCGCCCGTAAAGCCGAGGACGAAGACCGCGTCCATCGACTGCGGGATGATCACCAGGCCGGTGGGGATCACCAGCATGCCGGCCAGCGCCCCGACCGCGCCGGCCAGCGCCCAGCCCAGAGTGAGCATTCGCCCGACCCGCACCCCGAGCAGGCGGGCAACCTCCGGTGCGAACGCCGACGCGCGCATACGCAGGCCGGACGGCGTCCAGGTGAGCAGCGCCGCGAGCGCGAGCATCACCGCGAGCACAGACCCGATCGTGAACAGGGTCTGGTCGGAGAACAGCGCGGTATTGCCGATCGAGTAGGTGTCGGTGCTGAACGACGCCGGGAAGCTCCGGCTGTTCTGATTGCCGTAGACCATGCCCAGGACAGCCTCGATCACGATCAGCACGCCGACGCCAATGACGATGCTGTTGAGCGGCGATGCGGTTTCGGCCTTGCGGAACACCGCGATTTCCAGCACCGCGCCGAGTAGAAAGCCTGCCACCAGCGCAACGGCGAAGCCCAGCCAGTACGATCCGGTGGCCTGCGTGACGGACAGCGCGATGAACGCCGTCGCTGTCGCCATCGCGCCTTGGGCGAAGTTCAGCACCCGGGTGGTGCGCCAGATCAGCACGAGTGACAGCGCGACTGCCGCGTACACGGCGCCGAAGCTCAATCCGTTGATCGTGAGGAACAGGAACCGGCTCATCAGAACCCCAGATAGTTGTGTCGGAGGTTTTCATCGGCCTGCAGCGTGGCGGCAGGGCCCTGTGCAACTACCCGGCCGAGCGCGAGGACGACGGCCTGGTCTGCAATGGCAAGTGCGCTATGCACGTTCTGCTCCACGAGCAGGACGGTGAGGCCGGTCGTGTCCCGCAGAGTGCGCAACAGCGCCATGATGTGAGCGGTGACCAGCGGTGCGAGGCCGAGCGAGGGCTCGTCCAGCAGCAGCAGCTTCGGCCGGGCGACGAGGGCGCGACCGAGGGCGAGCATCTGCCGTTCGCCACCGGAGAGTTGGTGCCCGTGACTCTTGCGACGCTGGGCGAGCGGTTCGAACAGGTCGTACACCTCGGCAATCGCGGTTGCACTGTCGGCGGCCGCGGCCGATCCCTTGCGCCAGAGGCCGCCCAGGCGGAGGTTGTCCTCAACGGTGAGTTCGGCGATGACGCCGCGGCCCTCGGGAACGTGCGCGATACCGAGCGTGACCAGTCGCTCTACCGGAACGCGGGTCAGGTCGTGATCGCCGAAGCGGATGGAGCCGCCGGTGGGGCGCAGTAGTCCGGACAGCGACCGTAGCAGCGTGGTCTTGCCGGCACCGTTCGCGCCGAGGACCGCGGTGATGGTGGCGGGTTCGAGACAGAGCGCGACATCGTGCAGCACCGGGGCTCTGCCGTACCCGGCGCTCAGCTTCTCCACCTGCAGTAGCGCCGTCATGGCATTAAGCCAATTGTGGGCGGGAACTCTGCCGGCACATCGGTACCGAGGTAGGCGGCGGTGACGACAGGGTCGGCCTGCACCTGGGCGGGGGTGCCGGCGGCGACGACGCGACCGAAGTCCAGCACGACGACGTGGTTGCACACGCTCATGACCAGGTCCATGTGATGCTCGACCAGCAGTACCGAGCAGGGGATGTCGGCCCCGGGTAGCGACCGGATCAGCTCACCCAGCGGGTCGAGATCTTCTGCGCCCAGGCCGCCGGCCGGCTCGTCCAGCATCAGCAGACGCGGCCCGCTGACCAGTGCGCGCGCCAGCGCGATCCGCTTCTGCACGGGGTAGGGCAACGTACCAGGTAAGCGATTCGCGGCTTCCGCGACATCCAGTCGGGTCAGCCACGCCATCGCATCGTCCCGCAGACGCCGCTCGTCGCGGTCGCTGCGGGGCAGAGCGAACAGCGCGCTGGCAAAGCCGGCGCGTCGGGACCGGGCCGCACCGAGCATCACGTTCTCGAGGGCGGTGAGCCCCGGGAACAGTCCCACTGCCTGCAGCGTCCGGGCGATGCCGAGATCGACCAGTTTCGACGGCCGTGGATGAAATGGCTTCCCGCCCCAGGTCGCGGTGCCTGCACTCGGCTGGACGAAGCCACTGATGACGTTGAACAGGGTGGTCTTGCCGGCGCCGTTCGGTCCGATGATGCCGACGATCGAGCCCGCTGGTACAGCGAAGGAGACGTCGTCGAGGGCGCTCAGCCCACCGAACCGCACGCTCACCCCGTCGACGACCAGATCTGCCATGCCGCTGCGCCCCCACAAATGCAACATCATCGGTTGATGTTGCATACCGTAGGGGAGCGCGACGGGAGTGGCAATGCTCACACCGAAGCGTTGTCAGAACGTTGTCGAAACCGGCCAGCCCGCGCTGCACGGTCCAAGTCACTACCGGACAAGGGCTGCGCAGATCTCCTCCGGGATCGGCTGCGGTGATCCAGTCCGGTTGGTGTGGACGTAGGTCGTGGTCACCTGGCAGCAGGGGTGGCCGCCGGCTCGGACGTCGAACGCGATCACCAGGCTGGTCCGGCCGACCCGCTCGCAGCGAACGTCCACCTCGACGAGCTCGCCCCAACGAGCCGACGCCGTCCAGGTGAGCGTGGAGGTGACCAGCCGGATGTCTTCGGCGAACGCGAGTAGGTCACGGGCAGTGACGAACGCCCCCATCGCCTCGTCGCAGTACGTGAGGTAATGGGCGTTGAAGACGATCCCCTGCTGATCGGCCTCGGCGAAGCGGACGGGCGCGGACCACACCGAAGACGTCATGTGCCCAGTCTGCTCGGCCGCTGACTCAGCACCGGCCCGACGGCACGGTGATCACCGCAGGAGTGGCCGTATGAATGAGACAACCGGCTGCGGTCGTGAGCGTCACACCGGTTTTG
>JBDTDN010000374.1:0-8544 GCA_039923055.1 Jatrophihabitantaceae bacterium | reverse complement strand
TGACGCGGACCAGTCGATCTACGCCTTCCGTGGTGCGACGATCCGCAACATCCTGGAGTTCGAACGCGACTACCCCGACGCGACGACGATCCTGCTGGAGCAGAACTACCGCTCCACGCAGACGATTCTCTCCGCCGCAAACGCGGTGATCGCCCGCAACCCAGACCGTCGCGCCAAGAACCTGTGGTCCGAGGCGGGCGATGGTGAACTGATCAACGGCTATGTGGCCGAGAACGAACACGACGAGGCGGCCTGGGTCGCACAACGCATCGACGAGTTGTCCGACGACCACGGCATCACGGCAGCCGATGTCGCGATCTTCTACCGGACGAACGCGCAGTCCCGAGTGTTCGAGGAGGTGTTCATCCGGATCGGCGTGCCGTACAAGGTCGTCGGTGGCGTGCGGTTTTACGAGCGCAAGGAGATCCGTGACGCGCTTGCGTACCTGCGGGTTGTCGCGAATCCTGACGACGTCGTCTCGATGCGCCGCATCCTCAACACCCCGCGCCGCGGGATCGGTGAGCGTGCCGAGGCTTCCATCGAGGTGCTGGCGCAGCAGCAGGAGATCTCGTTCGGCGCCGCGCTGGATCGAGCGGACGAGGCGTACCTGGCGCCGCGTTCGCTCAACGCGATCCGCGAGTTCACCGGCCTGCTCGAGCACCTGCGGGAACTGCTGGCGAGTGAGGACGGAACGCCCTCGTCGGTGCTGGAGGCGGTACTGGAGCGCAGCGGGTATTTGCGCGAACTGGAGAATAGTAAGGACCCGCAGGACGAGGGACGCGTGGACAACCTACGTGAGCTGGTCAGTGTGGCGCGCGAGTTCGAACAGCAGCGCGCGGGTACGGACGAGGCGACGTCACTTGTGACTTTCCTGGAGCAGGTTTCGCTCGTCGCCGACGCCGACTCGATCCCTGGGCACGAAGGAGGTGTGGTCACCTTGATGACGCTGCACACCGCAAAGGGCTTGGAGTTTCCGGTCGTGTTCCTTACCGGGCTCGAGGACGGGGTCTTCCCGCACCTGCGCACGCTGGGCGACCCGAAGGAACTGGCCGAGGAGCGTCGGCTCGCCTATGTCGGCATCACGCGCGCGCAGCAGCGGCTGTACCTTTCGCGGGCGGTGTCGCGGTCGGCCTGGGGAGCGCCGTCCTGGAACCCGCCCTCGCGCTTTCTCGAGGAGGTGCCGGCCGAACTTGCGGTGTGGACCGGTGACGTCGGCCGTGCACCCTTTGTCCCGAGCTACGGCGACGAATCCCCTTCCAAATATGGCGATCATGGGTACCGTGCAGCGCCTCGACGGTCCGCTCAGGAACAGTTGGCGGCGTCGAAGCTGGCTAAGGGCGGGCTGCGCGGCGGGGTCGGCAATCGGGCGATTCCGTCCTTGGCGCCGGGCGACCGCGTCACCCATGACGCCTGGGGGCTGGGGACCGTCGTTGACACGCGCGGTGCTGGCGACGGGGCACAGGCGCAGATCGATTTCGGTAGTGCGGGACTCAAATGGCTGATGCTGCGCTACGCCCCGATTCAAAAGCTCTAGCCCGCTGCGTGAGCGGCACCGCAGAAAAGTGATCTTGATAGGGCCTAGTCGTCAGGGCGGCCGTCCTCACCAAATATCAAAATCCACCTGGATGCGGTCAGTCGGGGCCATCCGGCAGCAGCCGGGCAAGTGATTCGGGTTTACCCGTACCGAGCGGCCGGCACTGCTCGGACGGGCCGGTATAGGTCGGCGACTGGAGTACCTCGAACGGACCTGCGGAGAAGACGGTCCGGTACCCGAGTGACAGCGCGGCTGCGATGACGTCGTCTGGTTTCGGTGCGGGCGGGTTGCCGCCGGTGTCGGGCGCATCAGTGTCCAGGGCCACGAAATCGGGCATCGGCGGGTTGGACTCGGCTACCGTGGTCCTATCCCGGTTGGTGAGGTGTGGGACCAGGTGGTTGTCCGCCACCACGCACACGTTCGAGGGCAGGTAGGCGACGACGGCCTTCGCCGATGCGAGCCAGTCAGCTCTAACCTGATAGGCAGGACCACGGAGTTCGGTGAAGGGCAGTACCCCGACGTGCGAGCCGAGTTGGATGAACGCGAGCGGTGCCAACACCATGAGAGTCACCAGTGGTCGCCGGATCAGGATTGCCCACCGACGGTCCCGAAATAGGCCGAAACGGGCGCCGGCATCAGCGGCGGCGAGCGTGAAGATGAGCCACGGAAGCGCGTTGTAGTGGAACGCCGACATCCACAGATTGCTGCGCGTGTTGAAGAACCGTTCGGCGAGCAGCGGTAAGGCGATCAGGGCGTAACGCGACCGCAACGGCAGAAATGCGAACGGTACGAGTAGGAGTAGAAGGGTCTGCGTCTTTCGGTACGGCGTGAAGAAGGTGTGGATTGCGAGCCAGGGGTGGGTGACGCAATTGGCGAGCGCCGAGGTGACCGAGGATCCCAATGCGCCGAATTGCGAGTTGTAGGCGAACTCGTGGCCGGTGGCGAAGTGCGGAATCAGCACGTGCGTGGTGAGAATGTATGCCGCGACACCGGCTGCGAATATGCCGATCGGCAACAGCCAACGCCGATTGGAGCGTCGCTGACACACCAGTAGAACGGCGAGTACTGCCACGAGCACACCCATGTCTTCGCGCACGAACAGCAGTAGACTGGCCCAAAGAATCAATTGCCGGTCATTGCGCCGGTCCAGAGCGTCGATGGCCAGGGCAAGAAGGGGTGTCGCAAAAGCCACTTCGTGGAAATCGAAATCGATCAGCGATTGCACGCCCCAGCCGAACGCGAAGATCGCTGCGAACCCCAGCGCGACGGACGTACTTGCCCGGCGGCGGGTGAACCGATAGACCACCGGAAGCGTCGCTGCGGTTAGCACCGCCTGCGCGATGAGCAGCATGTTCGGGCTGTCCCAGAGCCAGTACAAGGGTGCCAGCAAGGCGATGATCGGGTGGAAGTGGTCCCCGAGAATGTTCGCGCCCGAACCCTTCAACGCCACCATCGGCGCGCGGAAGTGGGCGTAGGCACGAACGGCCTGATCGAAAATACCCAGGTCGTACCCGGTGGTCGCGTACCGTGCCTGTTCGGCCAGCGCGCGCACTACGTAGAACGCAAGTGCAACAGCGGTAAGGATACAAATGCCGATGTGTGTACGCACCCAGCCGGTCGCAGTCCGGACCGTCGCCGAGGACCGGACGGACAGTCGGGAACTCGCCGACCTGACTGGCGCTTGCACCGAGGTCGATGGATTCGACATGCGCCGTCAGCTTATGGGTAGTGCCGCGCCGAAGCTCACCAGCACCGGCCGGCGGGTGCGTCGGAAGATCTCTCGGCACGTGTCGTAGGCCAACCAGCAGAGCAACGCGTTCCGCAGCGAGAGTGCGAGAACGCCGAGACCGTAGCCGTCGGTTCCGGCAACGATGTCCGGGTAGTCGTACGGGAATTCGTACTGGGTCAAGGCGGCGACGAGCAACATCGTCCACGCTGCCCGTCGAACGAACTGGTTCGGGTTCAGTGCGAGCAGTGCTGCGATCGGGGCGCCGATCCAGATCAGGTACTGGGGCGAGAGTGTCTTGTTCGCCAGGACCATCAGCAAGATCGTGGCGAGGATCAAGGTGGCAAGCAGATCAATGGGAACTGTGCCGAGATTGCGCGTGCGGAACCATAGCCAGGCCAGAACCAATGCGCCGACGATACTGAGCAAACTCGTGATTCTGATTGCCGTATGGACGCCGGGCCCGAAGATCTCCACCGCGGTGAACTGACTCTGATGGACCTGCCACAGCTTGTCCGGACCGAAGCGGCGCGCGAGCATCAGGGGCGTTGCCGCGATCGACTCCATCTGCAGCCCACGGTCCTTCTGCCAGGACAGCGGGGAGATGGTGCGGGTAAAGCCGGCGGTCACGATGGACAGCAGCGCGGCACCTACGCCGGTCGCCAGGAACGCGCCGATGATCCGTCTACGACGACCGGACAGCGCGAGCACCGCGATCAACACGGCTGGCCAGAGCTTGAATGCCGCGGCAATGGCGGTGGCCGCTGCCGCAAGCGCCGGTCGCTTGGCGAGGAACAAGATCGCCAGCGCGACCAACACGCCGGGGATCAGGTCGAAACGGAAGTAGGCGATATTGCCGAGCAGCGGAACGAACACCAACCAGAACACGACGGCTGTCCCGATCCGCCGACCGCACCGCCGCCACAGGATTGCGGTCAGAAACGCGTCGACGACCATCATCGACAGGCAGAACAGGATCAGGTAACGCTGCTCGTTATTGCCGCTGATGGCAAATTGCGGATACAGCACGCTCAGGACGGGGACCGGGTACTCACGGAACGTCGTCGCGAGGGTGCCGCCGTGCGTCAAACCGGACAGGGACGAGAAGTAGTACTTCGCGTCACCGGTGGCAGCCATAGCGGAGACATACAACGTCGCCGCGGTGAGCGCGCGACTGCCCAGCCATAGCAGTGTCAGCAAGATCGCGGAGCGCTCGCTCGCTTGCGCGTGCGTCATCGACCAGCGTGACGGCCGCACTCCGTCGGCCGGTGAGCGCAACGGCGACGCGGTCGTGACGTCGTCGCGTTGTGCGGCCGTCAGGTCGGCTGTCATCGAGGAATCAAACCCTGTCGTTTGAGTCATTCATAAGTCTTTGCGGCACTCTCGACCTTGGCGGATCATCGGCTTCAGGGCCAGACAGTCTGGGCGCGCACACAGGTAGAGGCACAGTTGGGTAACGATTGTCGGTACCGCAGTTATCGGGTACTTGTGAGGTGCTGGTGAGTTTGTCGCGCGGCAACCCACGTGAGCCACAGGATGATGCCGTCGCGGACGAGTAAGGCTGTCGTGGCGGCGAACGTGAGCGGCGTGGTGTGCGTCAGCGGGTAGTACCAGTCCGGAAACTCGAGTTGGGTCACCAGTCCGGCCGCGATCACGCCAATGGCAACGCGTCTGGTGGCCGGGTCATCGGGGTTGTTCCACAGCATCGCCAGGACCGGACCGGCGAGCCAGAGCAGGTACTGCGGGCTGAACGTCTTGTTGGTGATGATCACGATCAGGATGGCGGTCAGCAGCAGCCAGCCGACGAACACCGGATCGTTGCGGCCGTGGCGGTAGGCCCGCACCCATAACCAGAGCAGATACAACGCACCAGCCAGCATGAGCACGGTCGTGAGTGAGATGACGGTCCTGACACCCGGACCGAAGATCTCCGTCGCCTGCCACCGCGTGGGCATCGCGTACCACGTCCGGTGGTTGAGCGAACGAAGGAACATCAGCGGCGCCGCGGGGACAGACTCGACCTGCAGGCCACGGCCGTCCTGCCATTTGACCGGTGAGATCAAGCGCGTCCAGCCGCCGATCGCCCAGCACACCAGCACGATCCCGACGAGCGTCGCGACGAAGCCGAACACGACACCTTTGCGCTCGCCGCGCCGCAACAGGAACACCGGAACGAGCGCGCCGGGCCACAGCTTCAGCACCGCGCCGAACGCCGTGAACGCCCCAGCGCGCGCACCACGTCCGTGCGTCGCGCACAGCAACGCCAGGCCGACCAGGATGGACGGAATCAAGTCGAAGCGTAGGTACGTCAGTGATCCGATGGCGGGCAGACACCACACCCAGAACGTGATCGCAGGGTGGCCGGCGTAACTCGAACGCCGCACCAGAGCGAGCAGCAGACCACCGTCCAACGCGAGCAATGACCCGACGTACAGCACGGCGAACGCATGTGGATTTGTTCCGCCGAGCAGAAACTGCGGCATCGTGATCGCGATCATCGGCAGCGGATACTCGGGCATCGTCGTCGCCAACGTGCCGCCGTGCGTCAGATGACCGAGCTGTTGGGCGTAGTAGTGCAGGTCGTTGACGGAGATCTTCCCCGGAAAGTGCGGTAGGAAGATCGACACGGTTAGTGCGCGCGTCAGCACCCACGCCAGTGCGATCCGCCACCGGGTAGTGAGCAGCCGGTTCAGGCCGCGAGCGGGCAACTGCACGTCGCCCTCCGCGCCTGTTGCGGACACCGCCTGGGTCATGTCCAAAGCCTGGCCTCACCGTGCTCGTGCGTGCGTGGGATGATCGGGGCGCCCGATGCGTGCAGTTTCGCGGGACGTGAATCCAGTCTCAGCGCCGGGCCAGGTCAACGGAAACTGTCCTAAGCTGCGGCTCGGCGGTGCCGAGGACCTGACGGCACACACTAACGCGAGAACGGACGTAAACAGCGTGGATCTGTTCGAGTACCAAGCCAAGCAACTGTTCGCAAAGTACGGCGTGCCCGTGAGTCTGGGCGAGGTCGCCACGACCGCCGACCAGGCGCAGGCCATTGCCGAGCGCCTCGGCGGCGTCACCGTCGTCAAGGCGCAGGTGAAGATCGGCGGCCGCGGCAAGGCCGGGGGGGTCAAGGTCGCGATGACCCCCGCCGATGCCAAGTCGCACGCCGAGGCGATCCTCGGAATGGACATCAAGGGATTGACGGTGCAGAAGGTGCTCGTCGATCCGGGTGCGGACATCAAGCAGGAGTTCTACGTCTCCTACCTGCTTGACCGGTCCAACCGGACGTTCCTGGCGATGGCCTCCTACGAGGGCGGCATGGAGATCGAGCAGCTTGCGCTCGAGCGCCCGGACGCGTTGGCCAAGGTTCCGGTCGACGCGAACGTCGGGGTCGATCTGGCCAAGGGTCGTGAGATCGCGGTCGCCGGCAAGTTCCCCGCCGAACTCGTCGATCAGGTGGCCGAGATCCTCGTCAAGCTGTGGGCCGCGTTCGTCGGCGCTGACGCCACCCTCGTCGAGGTCAATCCTCTTGCATTGGTGGGTAATGGGGAGATCCTCGCGCTGGACGGCAAGGTGACGCTGGATGAGAACGCGAACTTTCGCCAGCCAGGCAACGCCGAACTGGTGGATGCCTCGGCCACCGATCCGCTAGAGCAGAAGGCCAAGGCCAAGGGGTTGAACTACGTCAAGCTGGACGGTCAGGTTGGCATCATCGGTAACGGCGCCGGCTTGGTCATGTCGACGTTGGACGTCGTTGCCTACGCCGGCGAGAAGCACGGCGGCGTGAAGCCGGCCAACTTCCTGGACATCGGCGGCGGCGCGAGTGCCGAGGTCATGGCCAACGGGCTGGACATCATTCTCAATGACCCGTCGGTGCGGTCGGTCTTCGTGAACGTCTTCGGTGGGATCACGGCGTGCGACGCGGTCGCGAACGGCATCGTAGGCGCTCTGGAGGTGCTCGGCGACAAGGCCACCAAGCCGCTGGTCGTCCGACTGGATGGCAACAACGTCGTCGAAGGTCGTGCGATTCTGACCGAGCGCAATCACCCACTGATCACGTTGGTCGAGACCATGGACGGTGCGGCCGACAAGGCCGCTGAGCTTGCGAACAGTGGGGCCTGAGCAATGAGCATCTTCCTCGACGAGAACTCCAAGATCATCGTGCAGGGCATTACGGGTGGTGAGGGCTCCAAGCACACCCGGCGCATGCTGGCCTACGGCTCGAAGGTCGTCGGCGGGGTCAACGCCCGCAAGGCCGGCATCAAGGTCGACTTTGACGGCACGTCGCTGCCGGTGTTCGCGTCCGTCGCCGAGGCGATGGCTGAGACCGGTGCGACGGTTACGGTCGGGTTTGTCCCGCCGGCGTTCACGAAGGACTCGGTGATCGAGGCGATCGACGCCGAGATCCCGCTGGCAGTCGTCATCACCGAGGGTGTGGCCGTGCACGACAGCGCCGCCTTCTGGGCATACGCCCAGGGGCGCAAGACCCGGATCATCGGCCCGAACTGTCCCGGACTGATCAGCCCCGGCAAGTCGAACGTCGGCATCATTCCCGGCGACATCACCAAGGCGGGCCGGATTGGGCTGGTCTCCAAGTCCGGCACGCTGACCTATCAGATGATGTTCGAACTGCGCGACTACGGCTTCTCGACATGTGTCGGCATCGGCGGCGACCCGATCATCGGCACCACGCACATCGACTGCCTGGAGGCGTTCCAGAACGATCCCGAGACCGACGCGATCGTGATGATCGGTGAGATCGGTGGCGATGCCGAGGAGCGGGCGGCGGCTTACATCAAGGACAACGTCACCAAGCCGGTCGTCGGATACGTTGCCGGCTTCACCGCTCCGGAAGGCAAGACGATGGGCCACGCCGGTGCGATCGTCTCCGGCTCGTCCGGTACGGCAGAGGCGAAGAAGGTGGCCCTGGAAGCGGCCGGTGTCAAGGTCGGCAAGACCCCGAGCGCGACCGCCGAACTGATGCGAGAACTGCTGCGCGGCTGAGCTCTTCAGCCTCCGTTCACCTCCTGCTCAGCGGCATTGAATCGCAACACGGGACGCACCAGATCACCTGGTGCGGCCCGTGTTGTGTCGTATACAGAACTATTCGCCCGCCTATTTCGCACATAAGGTACATACTCGCAGTTCTGTCGGGCAAAACTAGGTATGTCCCTAGTTCTCAGAATCAGCTGTGACCGCTACGGTCATACCTGCCCGACGTTCTCGCAACATCCGACAAGGAGCAGAGCGCCATGACGTTCCAACCACCCCCACCGCCCCCGCCCCCTCCTCCGCC
>JBDTDN010000373.1:0-5806 GCA_039923055.1 Jatrophihabitantaceae bacterium | reverse complement strand
TCGAATGGTTCAACACACGGCCACCGACGCGGTCCCGTGCCTCCAGCACGATGACCGAACGGCCAGCTGCCACCAGATTTCGCGCGGTGGTCAGACCGGCCATTCCGGCACCGACCACGACGACATCGGCGGAGTCCGTCGCGGCGCTGGCGCCGGCCGCCCCGGGTCGGACAGCCACGGCGGCCGCGGCAGTAGCAGCGGTCGCCACTCCACCGGCAAGGAAACGACGACGACTGGTATTTGTGGACATGCCGACAGTCTCGCGAATGTTCGCCGAGCTCGCACGCTGAAACGTGTTTCAGTTCACCAGTTGCTCACCGGCGTAGACGTTGAGCCCTCCATTGCGAACCATGCCGACCAGCAGCAGGTCGTAGTCGCGGGCCAGATCGACCGCCAGGCTGGTTGGCGCGGACACGGCGACGATGCCGGCGACGCCGGCCGCAACCGCTTTTTGGACGATCTCGAACGACACTCGCCCACTCACGATGAGCAGATGGTCAGTGGCCGGTAGCAGACCGTCCAGCAGCGCCCGCCCGGCGACCTTGTCGACAGCGTTGTGCCGCCCGACATCCTCGTGGACGATCAGCAGTTCGCCGGAGGCCTCTGCCAGTGCGACCGCGTGGACTCCGCCGGTCCTGTCAAAGGCCCGCTGTCGTGGACGCATCAGATCGGGCAGTTTCGCCAGGACCTCACGCCGCACCATCCAGTTCTCGGAGTGCGGCCTGCTCGTGCGGAGCGGCGCCAGGTCGAGCACGTCGGCGCTGCAGACCCCGCACGCGGCCGAGGTCACGAATGCGCGGGGCCGCGGCGGCCGGACGCCCTCGCGCAGGATGATGTGGACTCGATCGGTGTCCTGCTCGCGACACGTACGTAACAGCTTGATGTCCTCGGCCCGACCTACCCCGGACTCCACGACGAGCCATCCGGCGGCCAGTTCGATGTCGTGACCGGGCGTGCGCATGAGCGTGGCGATCGCCTCACCGCCCAGACCAAGCACGAGCGGCTCCTCGACCGCGACGTCGTCCGGAACACGTACCGGTTCCGCGTCGCCGGTCAGACGCAGGATCGACCGTCGGGTCGTCATCACCGCCACGGCCGCCTCCTGCTCCTCGTCCATCCGAGCCTACGCAGGCCTTCGCCCTGCAGAGTGCTCGCGGTATACATGTTCGACCGACCGCACGAAGCCGATGGAGGAGCGATGTTCAGTAGGTACGTCGCCCTTGGCGACAGCCAGACCGAAGGCATGAACGACGGCGACGAGACATCCGGCTACCGCGGTTTCGCCGACCGGCTCGCCGCGAACTTGGCAAGGTTGAATCCCGAACTGCAGTACGCGAATCTGGCCGTCCGAGGACGATTGGTGCGCGAGATCCGGACGGAGCAACTGGGCCCGGCGCTGGCCATGGCGCCTGACCTGGTGACCGTGGTCGGCGGCATGAACGATCTGATGCGACCTCGGTTCGATGCAGCCGTGGTCACCGAGGAACTGGAGCGGATGTTCGCCGAACTGACCGCAGCCGGCGTCCGGGTCGCCACCGTCACGTTCCCGGACATCGGCAAGATTGCACCGATGGTCCGACGACTGGCGCCCCGTGTGGTCGAGCTGAATGCACGCATCCGTGCGGCCGCTGGACGTCACGGGGTCGCTGTCCTGGACGCCGAACCATATCCAGTCACCACTGATCCGAGACTGTGGAGCACGGACCGGATCCACGCGACGCCGCTCGGACATGCGCGCATCGCTGCTGGACTTGCGCACGCACTGCAGTTGCCGGGCGCCGACGCCACCTGGGCCGATCCGCTACCTGCGCTGATCCGGGCGAGGCGCCTTGAGGTGGTCCGTGCGGAGTGGAATTGGACCCGTGCGTTCGTGCTGCCATGGCTGGGACGTCGCCTTCGTGGTCAGTCCAGTGGCGACGGCCGCACCGCGAAGTTCCCGACACTGGCACCGCTGAGCACCACGGCCTGACCCCCGCGCGCAAAGCGCGGCATCTATCGCGGCGCATACGGTCGTTCGTGACGTGGCCCAGCGCAGCACGCCAGCAGGTGGAAGCTGCGATGGCCTGACGAATCCCCACCAACGACCTCAACGACGAGCAAGCTGCCGTCTTCAAGGCCGAGATCACCGCACGCATCGAGCAGCGGACCGCCTCACTGAACATCGGTGAGGAGTTGGCCGCACACGGCATCACCTACGTTGCCCTAGATGGGTCCGGTGCGCTGATGGGATGCCACTCGGACGGCACCATCACTGCCCTGGACCAGGCGGTTGAGTCGGCTCGTTGATCCGTCTCGATCTTGTCGTTGGACCGAACGGTGCAGGTAAGACGACGTTCGTGGAGAAGGTACTGAGCCGCAGCACGCTGCGCGGCTAACTGCCGCCGACCGCATGACCGCCGCCATTGTGGGTGTGCACGTACTCCTCGGTGGGGTCCTCTCGCTGCTACCAGGTCGGTGCGTTTCATACGGCCAGCGATCAGCGGCCGGAGTACGCGATCGATCGATGAGGCAGCTCTGCGAAGGCATCACGTACGGCATCGGGTTGCTCGATCCAGGGAAAGTGGGCACCGCCGTCGATGGTGCGGCGTACGACGTGGTCGCCAGCAAAGCGCGGGTCGTCCCACACTGTCTGTGTGACAATCCGGTCCAGGCTGCCGCTGATGATCAGAGTCGGGAGCTGGCGCGGCCACCAGCCGCTGACGTAGGTGTTGTCGAAGTTCTCGGCTGACCAGCGCATGGATTGGTCGTTGAAAGGCATCGCCGAGAGGAGCTTCGCGCCGTCATCTGCGTAACCCTCGGCGAAGTTCCAGGGTGCCGCGGCGATGCACAGTTCGCCGAGCGTGTCGTTGCCCGGTGCCGCTTCGTAACGGGCGGTGGCCTGCGCGACCTCGGGGATAACGTTCTCGGTGGTCATGGCCGCGAACGCCGACTGCCACCTCGCGTCCGGTGCGGAACTGATGAGTACGAGACCGACGAGAACCGCTTCCAGCGCCGGCGTCGACAGCATATACATTCCGCCAGTCGAATGACCGACGAATACAGGGTTCGGGACGGCCTCGGCCGCCTCGAGCAACACCTGCGGCCAGCCAGCGAACGTGTCTTTGCCGACTCCGGGCGGTTCCACATTCGACCCGTCGCCAGGCAGGTCGACGAGCCAGCTCGTCCCCGGTGGTGCAACGGCATCGACGAGCCCGGCAAGGCTTTCCGAGCCGAGCCCGGGACCACCCGGCAGAAACAACCAGTTGAGCTCGCCGTCGGTCTCAAGACGCCGGTTCATCCGCACTCCGGAATGAGTCCACACGGGGTTCATCGCAGCGGGCCGCCTCAAACATAGAGCCCTTGACCGAACACGAGGCCTGAGGCTGATGACACGAAGAAGGACGCGGGGTTCCGATGTCGGCGCCAACCCGGTAGACGGCACCGTCTGCGGCCCAGTACTCCTTGAAGTCCTCGACCATAGTGCCCATGCGCGCCGCACCAACTATCGGGCTGTGATGCGGCACCCCTGATCCACGCAAGTTGCGCGCACTTCCGGCGACAGTCCCCCGATCCTTTGGTTAGCGGAGGCGGCGCCCTCGCGTGATAGGACCTTTGGCCCTAACGCCTACCGGTGTGTGATGTTGTAGTTAAGTTACCGGGGCCGCTGGGCTCGGGGAAAACCTTTTCCCGGCATCCTTGCATCCTTGCATCCTTGCTACCCCGATCGATGTCGGGGGCGAAATGCTATGCGAGTACTTGGATCATTCCCATTACACGGCCAGACACGCAGCAAGCTCCGGCGGCACCAGAGGGTGATTCGCGCGGCCGCCGGACTGGTATTCGGAAGTGCACTTGTCCTCGGGGTCATCGGTCTATCCGTCGGTAACGCCGAGGCGGTTGCCGTCCAGTTTATGAGCCAATGCAACGGCACAGACAACGTCGGCGGCCAAGCGGTGGCATGTGACGTGACGATCACCAACACACTTGACGTCGCTGCGACCACTAGCAGTTCCAGCCTGACGGTCAAAGAGTGCCACGGCGCGGCCAACGCTGAACTGACCTGTACTACGACCACGACGCCCTTCAGCGGGCTGACGACAACCGTGACGCAATGCAACGGGTCCGGCAGCGGTGGCGGTGGGACCGTGACCTGCACCGTGCACATCGTCAACACCATCACCGACACCAGCACGCCCACCTCCGCCACGATCAACCAATGCAACGGCTCAGGTGGCGGCGGCGGTACTGAACCCACCGTGGTGTGCACTCCTATCGGCAGCACCACCGACGCGACCATCACCCAATGCAACGACTCAGGCGCGGGCGGTGGCGGCACCATGCGCGTCACCTGTACGGTCCTGCCCTCGACAGAGAGCGCAGCCCTTCCGATCACGATCAACCAATGCAACGGCTCCGGGAACGGCGGCGGTGCCACAGTCACCTGCACCGTTTCCGTGGCGAACATCATCATCTCGCCCACGCCCGAGACGACACCGGTCACCACACCGGTCACCACACCGGTCACCACACCGGTCACCACACCGGTCACCACACCCGTCACCACACCCGTCACCACACCGGTCACCACACCCGTCAGCAGACCGGTCACCACACCGGTGAGCGCACTGACGAGTCCGACACTCCCCGCAAGTTCGATTGCGTCGGGCGCATCGATCAGCAACACGAGCTACGGGATCGAGGCGATCGCGATCGTCAGGACAGGCACGACCTCGACCACAGTAGGCACTGGGCTCGCAGCCACGGGCACTCCGGGGCTTCACCTGCTGCTCGCCAGCGCCCTACTGACAGGCCTCGGCGCCGCCCTCGTCATCACCGCGCGAGTCCGGAACCGGCAACACTGACCGTGGCGGAGGCTGGCGACTTACCCAGCATCCTGCACGCCCTGCATCGACTTCCCCGGAGGAGCGGGGATCTCGGACGGGGATTGTCCCGCCTTCGTGTTTGCCGTGGTGATGGCGACAGCCCAGGCTGTGGGCGTTGATGGTGCCGCGGGCAGCCAAGTGAGCCGATCAGCCGACGCGGACAGTCGCGTCAGCTACCGTCACAAGATCGCCACTCACAAGTTGACGCCCACGCCTAGTCTCGGCAGACCCGTTCACCGCGACGATCCCCTGTGCCAGCAATGCTTTCGCATCTCCCCCGGCGTCGATCAGATCGGCTAGCTTCAGGAACTGACCTAGGCGGATCGTGCCGTCCCGAATGATGACCTCGCGCATGGCACCATCATCGCGCACCGAGCGATTTCGTTCACATGCGTACAGCGCCTTCGATCAGACCGACGGGGAACCTGTCAGATGCAATGCAAGACGATCTTGACCGGCGAGGCAGCAATGTCTGCGGCGCAGAACCGCCCCGTCACCCACTGCTTCTGGAAGAACATCGTGGTCTGGTCCGAGTACCACGGCGAGGTGGGCCCGCCAGCGCCGCGCCGACGGAGATGTCCAGCGGCAGGTGCGGCATTCATGTTCTGGACCGTGTCACCGTCAGGCGATGACGACGGTGGGCTCACCGGATACCACGCCGGCATCGCCCATTTCCTCAGCCATCAGTAGCGCCTGTTCGATGAGTGTCTCGACGATCTGCGACTCTGGGACGGTCTTGATGACCTCGCCCCGGACGAAGATCTGTCCCTTGCCGTTGCCCGAGGCAACGCCCAGATCGGCCTCGCGCGCCTCACCCGGCCCGTTCACGACACAGCCCATGACCGCGACGCGCAGTGGGACCGTGAGCCCCTGCAGCCCGGCCGTCACCTTCTCGGCGAGCGTGTAGACATCCACCTGGGCGCGACCGCAGGACGGGCAGGAAA
>JBDTDN010000372.1:0-3185 GCA_039923055.1 Jatrophihabitantaceae bacterium | reverse complement strand
CGGACGGCACGACCGACGGCAGGTTGGTCGGCGCATTGCGTACGCGCGGTTGGACCTTCCCGTTCGCGTTCCCGTCGCCGAACCCGGGCCCGCGCCGCACGCCACCGGGATTGTCTGGGCCGGCTCGATGCCCACCCCGCTCGATTCGGGCCACACCGGAGCGCGATCCGTGGCCGCCATTGGCTGCGGCCCCGATCGCGATACCGCCGCCGAGCAAGATCAGGGCAGAGACGACCGCGACCGCCAGCACATGCCAGCGACGATCCGGATTTACCCACGGCGCTCGTGGCGGACGTGCGATCGGGGCGAACACGGCTGCTGCTACCGGTGCCGCCCGTGGCAGCGCCGGTGCCGGATCCGTCGGTGGGGCGCTTTTAGTGGGGCCGGGCGTGGGTGGCGGCGAGGGCTGTGTCGGTGATTCATTGGTGGGGTCGGTCATGACGGCCTCCGGTCTGATGCTGAGCAGTCCGTTCACGCTAAGGCTCCTTGTCCGGTGCCGCCTGTGCACTGGATGAGCTCTGGCTGTTGGTCGGTTCCCGTCAGGTTGTCGGACGTACCTCGTACCGTGGCCTTATGAGAGTCGAAAGTGACATCACGCCGAGCTCGGGCAAGTTCGAGGTCATCTCCGACTTCGAACCGTCCGGCGACCAGCCCGCCGCGATTGCGGACCTGGAACGGCGCATTCGCTCGGACGAGCGCGACGTGGTGCTGCTCGGCGCCACTGGTACCGGCAAGTCGGCGACGACGGCCTGGCTGATCGAGAAATTGCAGCGTCCCACCTTGATCATGGCGCCGAACAAGACGTTGGCCGCTCAACTGGCAAACGAGCTGCGCGAGATGTTGCCGAACAATGCTGTCGAATATTTCGTCAGCTACTACGACTACTACCAACCCGAGGCGTACGTTCCGCAGACCGACACCTATATCGAGAAGGACTCCTCGGTGAACTCCGAGGTCGAGCGTCTGCGTCATTCGGCCACGATGTCGCTGCTCACCCGACGCGATGTGGTCGTGGTCGCCACGGTGTCCTGCATTTACGGCCTGGGGACTCCGCAGGAGTATGTCGACCGCTCAGTCCGGCTGCGGCTGGGGCAGACCATCGAGCGGGAGAAGATCCTGCGCGGGCTCGTCGACGTCCAGTACAGCCGCAACGACCTTTCGTTCGTGCGCGGGACGTTCCGGGTGCGGGGCGACACCGTCGAGATCTTCCCGATGTACGAAGAGCTTGCGATTCGCGTCGAGATGTTCGGTGACGAGATCGAGCGGCTCTACTATCTGCATCCGCTCACCGGCGAGGTGGTGCGAGAGGTCGAGGAGGTCTTCATCTTTCCCGCGACGCACTACGCGGCCGGCCCGGAGCGGATGAAGCGGGCGATCCGAGGGATCGAGACCGAGCTCGCGGTCCGGTTGGCCGAGTTCGAGGCGCAGAACAAGCTGCTGGAGGCACAGCGACTACGGATGCGGACGGCATATGACATCGAGATGATGCGCCAGGTCGGCTTCTGTAATGGCATCGAGAACTATTCGCTGCATATCGATGGCCGCGAACCGGGTAGTGCCCCGAACTGCCTGCTCGACTACTTCCCCGAGGATTTCCTGCTGGTCATCGACGAGTCGCACGTTACCGTGCCGCAGACCGGGGCGATGTATGAGGGCGACATGTCCCGCAAGCGGATGCTGGTCGAGCACGGCTTCCGGTTGCCGTCCGCGATGGACAACCGGCCACTGAAGTTCGAGGAGTTCGTCGAGCGGATCGGGCAGACCGGCTACCTCTCGGCGACGCCGGGCAACTATGAGTTGGGTCGGACCGGCGGCGAATTCGTCGAGCAAGTCATCCGTCCCACCGGGCTGATCGATCCCGAGGTGATCGTCAAGCCGACCAAGGGCCAGATCGATGACCTGGTCCACGAAATCCGGGAGCGAGCCGAACGCAACGAGCGGGTGCTCGTGACCACGCTGACGAAGAAGATGTCCGAGGACCTCACCGACTACCTGCTCGAGCTCGGCATCCGGGTGCGGTACCTGCATTCGGAGGTGGACACGCTGCGCCGCATCGAGTTGTTGCGCGAGCTTCGGATGGGAGAGTACGACGTCCTGGTCGGCATCAACCTGCTGCGCGAGGGGCTTGACCTGCCGGAGGTTTCGCTCGTCTCGATCCTGGACGCGGACAAGGAGGGCTTCCTGCGTTCGGGGACATCCCTGATCCAGACGATCGGCCGGGCAGCCCGCAATGTCTCCGGTCAGGTGCACATGTACGCCGACCGGATCACGCCGTCGATGGAGAAGGCAATCGATGAAACTAATCGGCGGCGCGCGAAGCAGGTCGCGTACAACACCGCGCACGGCGTCGACCCACAGCCGCTACGCAAGCGGATTGCGGACATCACCGACTCGCTGGTCCGTGAGGCCGCCGACACCGCGGAGTTGCTGAGCGGCACCGCCGTGGGCGGCTCGGGCCGGTCCCAGTCGCGGGGCAAGCCGTCAGGACGTGGAGGGCGCGGCAATTCGCCGGGTGTCGTCGGAATCGGTGCGCATGCCACCCGGGGGTTGGACGTGGCCGAGATGCCGCGCGCCCAACTGGCTGACCTGATCCAGCAACTGAACGACCAGATGCTCGGTGCTGCGCGTGAGTTGCAGTTCGAGGTGGCGGCTCGGCTGCGCGATGAGATCGGTGAGCTGAAGAAGGAACTGCGCGGCATGGACGCCGCTGGCGTGGGCCAGTAGCTGTTACGCCCTTGCAACGGCCTGCCGGCGGGGTGGGAGCCCGCCTTTGCGTGTCGCCGGTGCGATGATCGCCGGATGTCAGCTGTAGCGGCACCGCGCCGTGGTCATCCTCGCGGCCGCACACTGCTGATCGTCGTGCTGATCGTTTTGGCGCTGCTGGTGATCTTGGATCGGGTCGGCGTGGCGGTGGCCGAGAACCAAGCTGCAAAGTTACTGCAGTCCTCGCAGCATCTGGATCGAACACCCGACGTCCACATCACCGGCTTCCCCTTCCTGACTCAAGTGATTACCGGGAATTATCCCGAGATCGATGTGACGGCGGACGACCTGACGGTGGGGCGGGCAAACAGCCACCTACAGATCGCGCGCCTGCGGGTAGCGCTGCACAACGTGCACGTCTCGCGCGACTTCTCCAGCGCCAGGTCCGAATCAGCGACTGCGAATGCGCAGATCACCTATGC
>JBDTDN010000371.1:0-5040 GCA_039923055.1 Jatrophihabitantaceae bacterium | reverse complement strand
ACTGCGCTTCGGTCCGGCACGTCCGGATGCCGGGTCCAACTATTTCGTGTTGGGTCCGAAGGCGTCGATGCTGCTCGTGCGCGAGGTGTTCAGCGACTGGACGGCACAGCCCGGGACGATCATGATCCAGCGTGTCGACCGGATCGGTGCGGCGCCGGACGCTCCGGCTGATGGGACGTATGCGAAGAAGTTCGCGGCGGCCGGCAAGGGTGTTGTCTCCCAGTTGAAGACCTTCTTGGCCTTCCCCGAATGGTTCTATCTGAAGCTGCCCGTGAACACGATGACCGAGCCGCGGCTGACACCGGGTGGGCTGGCTACGCAGTGGTCCGCGGCCGGGCACTACGAACTGGCCGACGACGAGGCGATGATCGTGACGGTGCCGGTGTCCGAGGCTGCCTATCAAGGTTTCCAGTTGGGCACCCTCTGGTACCTGTCGATGGACTTCATCAACCATCAGACCTCGCTGAATACCCATCAGGCGCGACACGATTCCGACGGCAAGGTCCGGTTCGTGATCAGCGAGCAGAACCCTGGGCTGACGAACTGGCTCGAATGCACCGGCCACGACCGCGGCTACCTGCAGATTCGGTGGCAGCGCACCTCGCGGGAGTTCACTGCCGCCGACGGGCCGAGCGTCGAGGTCGTCAAGTTCGCCTCGCTCGCGCAGACGTTGCCGTACCACGAGCAGGCGCAGGTTACGCCCGAACAGTGGTGTAAGCGGATCGGAGCGCGACAGGCCGCGGTCGCTTCCAGGATGCTGGGCTGATGGCTGACCGCGTCGGACTGGGGACGATCCAGGATCTGCACGCCTCGGCATCCAAGATCACTGGGCTGACCGACTTCGGCAGCCAGCAGTACCTCGAACCGCTGTCGGTCCTGCTGGACTCATATGCGCGTGACGAACGGCTGACACCCTTTGGCAATAAAGCCAAACGCGCCGAGCTTCGGTCCGCCCTAGTGGCGCGGCTGTTCACCGAGCAGGGTTGGAAGGACCATCCGGACGCGGCGGGCGTCGCGATCGTGCGGCCGGTCTTCGTCACCGGTCTGCCCAGAACCGGGACGACTGCCTTGCACCGGCTGCTCTGCGCGGATCCTGCGCATCAAGGTCTGGAGCTCTGGCTCGCCGAGATGCCGCAGCCCCGGCCGCCCCGTGAGCGCTGGGGCGAGAACCCGATGTACCAGCACATGCAGGCGAACTTCGCTCGTTTCCATGCCGAGAACCCGGACTTCGCCGGCGTGCACTTCATGACTGCGGACACCGTTGAGGAGTGTTGGCAGTTGTTGCGTCAGGAGTTGACGTCGATCAGCTATGAGAGCTTGGCCTACCTGCCGACCTACTCGCAGTGGCTGCAGGGCAAGGACTGGACCGATGCCTATGCCCGGCATCGGCGCTGTCTGCAGCTGATCGGCTCGAACGACCGGAATAGGCGCTGGATCTTGAAGAACCCGAGCCACCTGTTCGCGCTCGATGCACTGCTGGAGACGTACCCGGACGCGCTCGTAGTGCAGACGCACCGTGATCCGCGTCAGTTGGTCGCGTCGACCAGCAGCCTCAGCGCGCAGGCCACGGCGGGACAGTCGGAGTTGTTCCTCGGTTCGGTGATCGGCCAGTCGCAGCTCGAACTGTGGGCACGCGGCGCGGACGCGTTCGCCCAGGCGCGCGCACGGCATGATCCGGCCCAGTTCCTGGACGTCGAGTTCGCCGAATTCGATGCCGATCCGGTCTCGGCGGCGCTCGGTGTGTACGAGCATTTCGGGCTGCCGCTGTCGGACGCTGCGCGGTCGGCCATCTCGGCCGAGGGCGTGGACAGCCGCAGTGCGGCTCGACGACCGTCGCACCGGTACTCGCTAGCAGACTTCGGGTTGACGGTCGAACAGGTCGACGAGCGCTTCGGCGACTACTCCGCCAGGTACCGCTCGTAGCTCAACGCGATCAGCGCCACCGAGGCACGATTCACTGATCAACAGAGGGTCGAGGTCGAAAGATGGCCGATCGACTCCGTTGGTCACCGCGAGATTCAACCGTGGTCCGGTCGTGGAGCAGGTAAACTCGGGCGTTGTGACGATCACGCATCCCGCGCTGCGACATGGCGGCCGGGTCGCGTTGCTCGGCGAGCGGGACCGGTCGGAACTGCAGCGACTTCTGGACACCGACCCGATCGTCAACGCAGTGATCTGTGCGCGCGTCCGCGAGTGCCAGTCCCTCGCACCGGCAAAGCTCGGCGGCACCATGCTGGGCGTCCGTGGCGCGCAGGGCCTCGCCGGTGCGGCCTACCACGGTGGAAACTTGGTGCCAATCGAAGGTGACCGGCCGGCATGGGAATCGCTGGCCCGCTCGGTCGCGGATCGCCCGCGCCTGTGCACGTCGATTGTCGGGCGTACCGACGCGGTGGCCACGATGTGGGAGATCCTCGGCCGAAGGTGGGGGGCCGCACGTGAGGTGCGGCCGGCGCAGCCGTTACTGGTCCTGAACTACCTAGCCGATATCGCGGGGGACGATTCGGTGCGGCTCGCCGGGCTCGACGACGTCGACCGGTACGTCGCGGCCTCCGCCGCCATGTTCACCGAGGAACTCGGCATGTCGCCACACCGCGATTCGGACGGCAGCGGCTATCGCACCAGGGTCATCGACCTGATCAAGGCACGCCGCGCCTTCGCCAGCTTCGACTTCCGCGGCCAGGTTCTGTTCAAGGCGGACATCGGCGCGGTGTCCGCACATACCTGCCAGGTAAACGGGGTCTGGGTCCGTCCGGATGTGCGCGGACGTGGCATCGCGACCGCGGCCCTCGCGACGGTGTTCCGGCACGCACTCACGCTCGCACCGTCGGTCAGCCTGTACGTCAACGACTTCAATGCACCCGCGCGACGCGTGTACGAAAAACTCGGTATGCAACATCATGCGACGCTCTCTACTGTGCTGCTGTGAGTTCGGACGGACAGATCCAGGCCGTGATCTTCGATTGGGGCGGCACTCTCACGCCGTGGCACGTCATCAACGTCCGCGACGCTTGGCTGGCCACGGTCGGCGAGCCCGAGTTGGCCGCCCGCCTGCACGCGGCGGAAGACACGATCTGGCGGCGCTGCCGTAATGAGCACGTCAGCGGCACCCTCGATGAGGTGTTCGCGACCGCCGGGCTGACTCCGACCGAACAGATGCTTCTGGCGCACACCGCCTGGTGGGAGCCGCACACCTACCTGGACCCGGACGTGCCCGAACTGTTCGCGGCACTGCACGATCGCGGCATCCGGATCGGCGTCCTGTCGAACACGATCTGGCCGCGCAGCGTGCACGAGCAGATCTTCCGGCGCGACCGCGTACTCGACCTGATCGACGGAGCGGTCTACACCTCCGAGATCGAATGGACCAAGCCCCACCCCGAGGCGTTCCGGACGGCACTGAGCACGGTTGGCGTCGAGGATCCCAGCCGTGCGGTCTTCGTCGGCGATCGGCTTTTCGATGACATCCATGGTGCCAAGTCGGCCGGCCTGCGCGCGGTCCACGTGCCGCACAGCATTATCCCGGCCGAACAGCACGGCCCGGTCAACGGCGAGCCAGACGCGATCGTGCAGCGTCTCGCGGACCTACTCGAGGTGATCGATGCCTGGCGGTGAGCCGTTCGGGTCGAGCGTGCGGCGACGTCAGCGCGCTGTGCGTGGGATGTCAGTGCGGCAGGGCATCCTGTAACCCATGCTCACCAAGCTTCTGCGCGCCTTCCTGCGCCCGTACTCCCGGCTGCTATGGGGCGTCGTTCTGCTGCAACTGCTCGGTACGATCGCGTCGCTCTACCTGCCCAGCCTGAATGCCGACATCATCGACAAGGGCATCGCGACGGGGGACACCGGCTACATCCTGCGCATCGGCGCCTGGATGCTCGCAATCAGCTTCGCTCAGATCATCTGCTCGGTCAGCGCCGTATATCTGGGTGCGCGGACAGCGATGAGTTTCGGTCGCGATGTCCGGGGCGCGATCTTCAAACAGGTCGGCCGGTTCTCCGCGCGCGAACTCGCCCACTTCGGCGCCCCGTCGCTGATCACCCGCAACACCAACGACGTCCAACAGGTGCAGATGCTGGTCGTGATGACGTGCACGATGATGATTGCTGCACCGATCATGTGCGTCGGCGGCATCATCATGGCGCTGCGTCAGGACCTCGGACTGTCCTGGATCGTCGGCGTCAGCGTGCCGATCCTGGCCGTCTCGGTAGGGCTGATCGTCGTACGGATGGTCCCGCAATTTCGCGCGATGCAGGAGCGCATCGACGACGTCAATCGCGTGTTGCGTGAGCAGATCACCGGCGTGCGTGTGGTCCGTGCGTTCGTCCGCGAGCCGGTCGAAACCGAGCGCTTCGGCAAGGCGAACGATGAGTTGACCCTGACAGCGTTGCGCGCCGGCCGGCTGATGGTCCGGATCTTCCCCACGGTGATGCTGATCCTGAACGTTTCGATCGTGGGCCTGCTCTGGTTCGGTGCCTATCGCGTAGACGGCGGCCAGATGCAGATCGGTTCGCTGACCGCGTTCATGAGCTACCTCATGCAGATCCTGATGTCGGTCATGATGGCGACGTTCATGCTGATGATGGTGCCGCGTGCGGCGGTCTGCGCCGAACGAATCCAAGAGGTTCTTGATACCGATTCCTCGGTCGTGCCGCCGGTCAACCCCGTGACCAGCGTGCCCGCCCACGCCGAGGTCGAGTTCCGCAACGTCACGTTCACCTATCCCGGCGCAGCGGCCCCCGTGCTGCAGGACATCTCCCTCGTGGTTCGGCCGGGTACGACCACGGCAGTGATCGGTAGCACCGGCTCGGGCAAGACCACCCTCGTCTCACTGATCGCCCGACTGTTCGACGCCACCGCAGGCAGCGTGCGCGTCGACGGCGTCGACGTCCGCGAACTCGACCCCGATATTCTCTGGGGCCGACTCGGACTGGTGCCGCAGAAGGCGTACCTATTCTCTGGAACCGTCGCCAGTAACCTGCGCTACGGCAACCCCGACGCCACCGACGACGACCTGTGGCAGGCGCTGTCGGTCGCGCAGGCAAG
>JBDTDN010000370.1:0-8549 GCA_039923055.1 Jatrophihabitantaceae bacterium | reverse complement strand
CTAGGTCAGTTCGGTGGGTTCGGCGAATCCGGGCACCCACTGCATCGCGATCGGGCGGGCGTTCACCGAGCAGTCCAGTTGGGCGAGAATGTTCATCCAGCCACCGCACACCCGCGCCACGAGCATGTGCTCGGCCGGCAGGTTGAGCGAGCGCCCAGTCTGCTTGTAGGCGTTTCCGGCGATGTTGGCGACACGGCTGCCCTGCTTGCCGATCCATTCGCGGTCGGCATGGAAGGTGTCCACCCGGAGCGGATCGGCCAGCGCGCCAAGCCAGCGCAGGACGTCGGCGGCCGGAACATCGCCGGTGACAAACCGTTCGGCACGGAGCAGTTCCATCAGCTTGTCGGCCTCGCGGTCGGCCGCGTAGCGCAGGATCTGGCCCAGCACCGGTGGCAGGCCGTCCGGCAGCACCGCGACCGCGCCGAAGTCGATGACTCCGATCCGTCCGTCCGGCATGAGTAGGAAGTTGCCGGGGTGTGGATCGGCGTGCAAGAGGCCGAGCTTGGCGGGGGAGGAGAACATCAACTCGATGACGATGTTGGCGATCCGGTCACGATTCATCTGTTCGGCGGGTGTGGGTTCTGCTTGCTGGATCAGTGTTGACAGCGGCGGGCCGTCCAGCCATTCGGAGATGATGACCTTGGGTGCTGAGGCGAGCACTGCAGGCACGTGGATGTCCGCATCGTTGGCGTAGGCGTCGGCGAAGCGGCGCTGGTGCTCGGCCTCGGAGTGGTAGTCGAGCTCCTCCAGCATCCGGTCCTTCACCTCGCGGATGAGCGCACGGGCGTCCAAGCCCGGTACGACGAGGGTGAACAGTTTGGCGAATCGTTGCAACTGCTTCAGATCCGTCTGCACCGCGACGTCCGCGCCCGGGTACTGCACCTTCACTGCTACCTCGCGGCCGTCGAGCCAGATGCCCTTGTGCACCTGGCCGATGCTCGCCGCAGCGGCGGGGGTGTCGTCGAAGTGTTCGAAGTGCTTGCGCCAGTTCCGGCCGAGTTGTTCGTCCAGCACGCGGTGCACCTTGTCTGCCGGTAGCGACGGGCCCTGAGTCTGCAGTTTGATCAGTGCCCGTCGGTACGGCTCGGCGACCTCAGCCGGGATCATCGCCTCGTAGACCGATAGTGCCTGGCCGAGCTTCATAGCCCCGCCCTTGAGCTCGCCCAGTACGGCGAACATGTGCTCGGCGTTGCGCTCCAGCATCCGTGCCGAGAGCGCGTCGCTGTCACCGCCGGCGGCCTTTCGTCCCCAGTTGACGGCGGCCCGGCCGGCGAATCCCAGCGGTAGGGCGGCCAGGCGCGCCGAGCGCACCGCCGCGCGCTGCGGAATGTCACGTGCTGGTCTGTCCGGCATGGACGCAACCTTACGATCGGAGAGTGTTCTCGCCATGTGTCGGAAGTCAGACTCCGCGATCGTCAGCGAGCTTCGGGCTGTAGTGCATCGGGTTATCCCGTTCGGCCAAGGGCGGCAGGTTTCGCGCCGGGGTCTCCACGAGCGGAGCGTCGGCCGGACTCTGACCACGTGCTCGCTGCCAGCCCGCCCGGGCCCGTGGGTGGAGGCGCCGATCGAACGGGACCAGATTCCACAGCAGACCGACCGAACGCCCGCCGATCCGGAAGACGAACTCCTCACGCCGCGACCAGGTCAGCCCGAGCTTGGCACGCACGGCAGGGGGGTACAGGCCGGTGGTCATCCAGGTGAACTGTGCGTTGATCGGCCCACGCAGGAGCCGCCACAGCGGGTCGGGCAGCCACGGCAACGCCGGCGGTTTGCCGATGTTGCTGATGTCGCGTACGTCCAGCGTCGCCTTGTTGACCTCCAGGACGTTCTCGCACATGTCGTTGAAGTACTCCTGGAATGCGGCCCAGTCCGGCGGAACGGGACGCATCGACATTTCATACAGGCGATACCACTGGATGCCCTCGGCGTAGATCTGCTCCTTCTGAGTCAAGCTCAGTGGCGTGCCGAAGTGCTCGCAGATCATGATCGGCACCATGATGAACGTGGCGTGTGCCCAGAAGAATGTGTCGGGGTTCAGTGCGCTGTATGGGCGTCCGTGCTTGTCGATGCCCTTGATGGTTTTGTGGTAGTCGCGAACGGTGAGTGCGGTCTGGTGGGCGCGCGGGCCGTCGTAGATGCCGCCGCCGATTGGATAGGTGGAGCGGTACAGCCGTTCCCAGCGCTCATCGAAGAACCGCGAATGCTGCTCGACGCCGGCACCGAGTTGCGGGTGCATGTTCTGCATCGAACCGGCCCAGAGCGAGAGCAGGATGCCGCGCCAGTCACCGAAATAGCGCCACATCAGCGAATCGGGCCCCAACGGCTCGAGGGTGTCGACGGGTTTGTTGGGCTCGACCGTCAGTTGAGGACGCATGTCCTCAGATTAGGGTTGAGGACGGATGTCGTCAACTTGGGGCATGATGAGCCCATGAGTTCTGCCGCGAGCCGTAGCTGGGCCGGCACGACGCTCGCCGATCGTCGCAGCGAACGACGTGCACGGCTGCTGGACGTCGGCCTGGAACTGCTGGGGACGCAGGGCAGTACGGCAGTGAGCGTCCGCTCGGTGTGTCGGCAGGCCAAGCTCACCGACCGGTACTTCTACGAAAACTTTGCCGACCGCGACGAGTTCGTGCTGGCGGTCTACGACCAGGTGGCTGCCGAGGCGAGTTCGGCACTGATCTGTGCGGTGGCAGCGCACCCGACGGCCGACGGGGTCGAGACCGTGGCTCGTGCGGCGACCGAAGCGTTTCTGGGCGTGCTGACCGACGACCCGCGCAAGGGGCGGATCCTGCTGCTGGAGCCGCTGAGCGACCCGTCGCTGGGCATCCGCAGCGTCGCGGTCGCGCCGATGTTCGCCGAGTTGGTCCGGGGCAGCCTGGGTGCCGAGGCGACCGCGCAGGGCGCCGAACTCACCGCAACCGCACTCGTCGGTGCCCTCGCGAACGTGTTCATCCGCTGGCTGGACGGGACGCTGGTGATCGAGCGAGACGCCCTTATCGACTACTGCGTGCGACTGCTGGTCGTGTTCACCGACCTTGCCCGATGACAGAGCTCACCGACGGTGCGGCGCTGGCGTAGCGGCCGAGCCCGGCAGACCTGCGAAGGGCGTCCATTGCCCTTGCACCGGCGCGTTCCTATTTCGCCCCACGGTTCTTCGGACTGGACAACATCGTGACGAACGGCCCGGTGCTGCTCGTCGGCAACCACACGATCCTCGGCGTGCTGGATGCGCCACTGATCGTCCACGGAGTGGGCCCGACCCTGCCGCCCAAGCCGGCTCACTTCTACTTCGGCTTCGGTGCACCGATCAGTACTGCGGCCCTGACCGATGAGCCGGACCGTGGCGGTGCGGCCTGGGGGTTGCGCGAGCAGGTGGCGGAGGCGGTCACCGGACAGATCGCGATGCTGCAGGTCGAGCGGGAGCGTGACCCGCAGCGACGCTTCGGCGCGAGGTTGCGTGCGTCGCTCGTTAGGCGGACGAGTGGTAACCCGGCCCGTGTGGAGCCGGTAGACTGAGGACAAGCTGGCGAATACCAATTGTTCGCGTTAGTAGCTTCATGATCGACGTGCAGCACCATCGAGCGCGTCGGGCTCGTGCCAGAACCGTATCTGCCGATTCCGTCGGGGATGCAACGCCGGGACGTGCCACTGTCCCGAAGGAATACCCCTTTGTCTCGCAACACCTCGCGTGGTTCTGCCGCGCCCCGCACGAATGCACCCCATACCAATGCACCACGTAACAACGGACCGCGCACTGAGCAGCGGCGCCCGGCGAACCGGTCGCTCTGGGACCACCTGCCGGTGAGCATCGTCCCGACCGAGAATCTGCCCAGCTTCGGTGAACTCGGTCTGCCGGCCGGACTGGTGAACGCCCTGTCCCGCGGCGGGATCGGCTCACCGTTCCCGATCCAAGCGGCGACTATTCCCGACGTTTTGACCGGCCGCGACCTGCTCGGCCGCGCGGCCACCGGTTCCGGCAAGACGCTCGCGTTCGGGTTGCCGCTGATCGCCCGGCTCGAAGGTGCGTCAGCCCGCCCGCGCCGGCCCCGTGCCCTGATCCTCGTCCCGACCCGCGAGCTGGCCATGCAGGTCACCGACGCACTCACGCCGCTGGCGCAAGCCCGCGAACTGTCTGTGCGTCTGGTCGCCGGCGGCCTGCCGATCCAGAAGCAGATCCAGTCGCTGGTGAAGGGTGTCGACATCTTGATCGCCACACCCGGCCGGCTCGAGGACCTGATCGACCGCCGCTCCTGCGATCTCAGCGAGGTCGAGGTCACCGTCCTGGACGAGGCCGACCACATGGCCGACCTGGGCTTTCTGCCCGTAGTACGTCGACTGCTCAACCAGACGCCCTCGAACGGCCAGCGACTGCTCTTCTCTGCCACGCTCGACGGCGACGTCGCCACGCTCGTGGAGAACTACCTGACCGACCCGGTCGTGCACGCGCTCAGTACCGCCGAGGCGTCGGTCGACACGATGAGCCACCACCTGTTCCGCGTGCCGTTCGAGGCGAAGTTCGACCTCGTCGCGAACATCGCCGCACGCGAAGGCCGGACGATCTGCTTCGTGCGTACCAAGCACGGCGCCGACCGGCTCGCGCGCAATCTGTCCCGTGCTGGGGTGGCGGCTGGGGCGTTGCACGGCGGACGCACCCAAGCCCAGCGCAACAAGGCACTGACCGCGTTCAAGGACGGCTCGGTACCGGTGCTCGTCGCCACTGACGTCGCCGCACGTGGGATCCACGTCGATGACATCTCCCTGGTGCTGCACGTGGACCCGCCGGCAGATCCGAAGGACTACCTGCACCGCTCCGGCCGCACCGCACGCGCTGGTCAAAGCGGCATCGTGGTGCTGCTCACCACGCCCGGCGAGGAGCGGGACGTCCGCAAGATGCTCACCGCCGCGGGCGTCCACCCCGAGCAGCGCGATTCCGTCGCCGGCGACCCCGGCGTGGCGAAGGTGACGGGCGCGCGCATTCCGTCCGGTATCTCGATCGCGCAGCCCCGATCGTCCACCCCGTCGGTCAAGGTTGGCCCGTCCGGTAACGCCAAACGCCCTGCCGGCAAAAGCCGTCCGGGGCAACAGCGCCGCGTCGAGCACGGCGAACGTCCGCGCCAGAACGGGCAGGGCGGCCAGGGTTCGGACGGGCAGCGTCGTCGCCCGGCCGGTCCGGCTCGTGGCGCTCAGCACACCCCCCGTGGCCCGCAGCATGCCGAGCGTCGCCCGCGCACCACGCGGCAAGCCGGCTGACCTTACCCACTGATACAGAAGAGGATTTTGTAGATGGGACAGCGTTCGGATCTGCGCAACGTCGCGATCGTCGCCCACGTCGACCACGGCAAGACCACCCTCGTGGACGCCATGCTTTGGCAGTCGGGAGCGTTCACCGCTCACCAGGCCGATACCGGTGACGTCAACGAGCGGGTCATGGACTCCAACGACCTGGAACGCGAAAAGGGCATCACGATCCTCGCGAAGAACACTGCCGTGGACTACACGGCGCCCGACGGTGAGCGCATCACGATCAATATCATCGACACCCCTGGGCACGCCGACTTCGGTGGCGAGGTTGAGCGAGGCCTGTCGATGGTCGACGGCGTTGTCCTGCTCGTGGACGCCTCCGAAGGGCCGTTGCCGCAGACCCGGTTCGTGCTGCGCAAGGCGCTCGAGGCGAAGTTGCCGGTCATCCTCGTCATCAACAAGGTCGACCGTCCCGATGCGCGCATCGCCGAGGTCGTCGATGAAACGTACGAGCTGTTCCTGGACCTGGATGCCGACGAGCATCAGATCGAGTTCCCGATCGTGTACGCCTCGGGCAAGGCCGGCCGTGCGTCGCTCAAGCGTCCCGAGGACGGCACGATGCCGCAGGAGGAGGACCTGCACCCGTTCTTCGAGACGATCCTGACGGCCATCCCGGCGCCGGTGTTCCAGGACGGCGCGCCGCTGCAGGCCCATGTCACGAACCTGGATGCTTCACCGTACCTGGGGCGGCTCGCGCTGTGCCGCGTACACAACGGCACGATCCGCAAGGGTGAGCAGGTGGCCTGGTGTCGCGCTGACGGGACCGTCGAGCGCGTCAAGATCACCGAGCTGCTGATGACGCATGCCCTGGACCGGGTGTCCGCCGAGTCGGCCGGCCCCGGTGACATCATCGCGATCGCCGGTATTAACGAGATCACGATCGGCGAGACGCTGGCCGACCTGAACGATCCACGCCCGCTGCCGGTGATCACCATCGACGAGCCGTCCATCTCGATGACGATCGGAATCAACACCTCGCCGCTGGCTGGGCAGTCGGGCAAGAAACTGACTGCGCGCCAGGTGATCAACCGGCTGGAGGCCGAGCTCGTCGGCAACGTTTCGATCCGGGTGCTGGCGACCGAGCGTCCGGACACCTGGGAGGTTCAGGGGCGGGGCGAGCTGCAGTTGGCGATCCTGGTCGAGATCATGCGTCGCGAAGGTTTTGAGATCACCGTCGGCAAACCGCAGGTCGTCACGCGGCTGGTCGACGGCAAGGTGCACGAGCCGATGGAGCGGATGACGATCGACATCCCGTCCGAGTACCAGGGCGTGGTCATCCAACTGCTCGCGCTGCGCAAGGGCCGACTGGAGCAGATGGTCGACCATGGCACCGGCTGGATCCGGATGGAGTATCTGGTGCCGGCACGTGGGCTGATCGGCTTCCGTACCGAGTTCCTGACCGAGACGCGCGGCACCGGATTGCTGCACCACATCCACGAGGGTTACGAGCCGTGGGCAGGCGACATCCGTACGCGTCCATCCGGCTCGCTGGTCGCCGACCGGTCCGGTGCCACGACCGGTTTTGCGCTAGCCAACCTGCAGGAGCGCGGCGTCATGTTCGTCGGGCCCGGCACCGACGTGTACGAGGGCATGATCGTCGGCGAGAACTCCCGTGCGGATGACATGGACGTCAACCCGACCAAGGAGAAGAAGCTGACCAACATGCGCCAGTCCTCCGGTGACGTGTTGATCCCGCTGATCCCGCACAAGGTGCTGTCGCTGGAGCAGGCGCTGGAGTTCTGCCGCGACGAGGAGTGCGTGGAGGTCACGCCCGCGACCGTCCGGATCCGCAAGGTGCTGCTGTCCGCGCAGGAACGCGCCCGCACCCGAGGTAACCGCAACAAGAAGTAACCGACTTTGACCCCGCCATCGGGGTGATTTGGCCCCAGCAGCACCGATGGCGGGGTCAAAGTGGCAGTGTCGTCCACCGTCGGTCAGCAATCGGACGAGAGCTCGCCCTACCGAAAGCCCTGCGAAGTCGGTCGGCAACCGCATCGAAGCGAGCCAGGTCCGTCCAGCCCCATCGCACGACGATCAGGCCGACTTCTTCGAGCCTCTCCTGGCGCGCCTTCTCGTCCATCAGCGCTGACGGCTTGCCGTCGCCCACGTACTTCAATGCCCCGTCGCACTCGCCGACTACGCCGAATTCGCGCCAGAAGAAGTCGACGCGTCCGAGGAATCGACGGTGCTCGTCGCCGATCGACGTCTGGAGTTCGGGCATCGGGATGTCGTACGGTTCGAACTTGAGGCGGCTCAGCGATTCCAGCGGCGACTCGCTGCGGGGATCGGCCATCGCTACGGCTTTCCGTGCGGCAACCACACCTGGCCATCGTCGACAGTGGTGAAGCGTTTGGGTGAGCTCGTCCTCATCTGTCAGCCCGTGTCGGAGCGCGTAGTCGAGTGGTACAACTCCGGCGTGCGCGCCGTGCTCGCGGGCGAGGTCGACGGCCGCTCTGGCCGCTGTCGAGCACGTGACGGCGGCTACAGGGCACGCCAATTCTTCGCTGGTCGTGCGGTGGACGTGGACGCCATGAACCTCGCCGGTGTGCCACGGTACGACGCTGAGGCAGGCATATTCCGGCAGGAACGCGAGCGGTAGACCCCGGAGAATCGCCGCAGTGGAGTGGCTCGCCATCGCGCCTGGAGTTGCGAGTACGCCGGCGATCGCAGGTGCTGCGTGCAGCCATCTCTGGCGGTCGAAGGTTGAGCGGTAGTCGATCTCGGTGGACTGGAACACGCCGGCTCGTAGCCGGCTGAGCCGGCCGCGACGAACCGCCCAACGCAGCGCATCCTGTGTCCATCCCTCGGACGCTGCTTGGCTTGCGGAGAAGACTCCGCACTGTCGCTCGGCGAGATACGGGATTGGATGCATGTCCTACACCCTGGCGCGGAAGGCCGCGCCGAACCTGGTTATCCACAAGCCGACTTTGACCTCCCCCGCAAGCGGGGGGACCCCCTGCCATCGGGGCGATTCGGGGTCAGTCGCGCCGACAGCAGGGTCAAAGTGGGGGATTGTCGGGATGGACGTGGCCAGAATCCAGGTGGATGACGCGATCGCAGCGCGCCGCGACGTCCAGATCATGGGTGGCCAGTACGACGACGCCACCGCGCCGGGCCACGTCGAGCACCACGTCGAGCACGCGGTGCTTCCACTCGTGGTCCAATTCGGCGGTCAGCTCGTCGGCGAGGACGACGTCCGGCTCGACCGCCAGAGATGGCTGCACGCAGCACCTGCGATCGCCGGCGTA
>JBDTDN010000369.1:0-4196 GCA_039923055.1 Jatrophihabitantaceae bacterium | reverse complement strand
TACGATCGCCGTCCCGTGCTGGTCGTCGTGAAATACCGGAATGTCCAACTCGGCTCGTAGGCGCCGCTCGATCTCGAAGCAGCGCGGCGCCGAGATGTCCTCCAGGTTGATCCCGCCGAAGCCCGGTGCAATGTGTCGGACCGTCGCGACGATCTCATCGGTGTCCTGGGTGTCCAGACAGATCGGCCACGCGTCGATGTTGGCGAACCGTTTGAACAACGCGGCCTTGCCCTCCATCACCGGCAGTGCGGCTCCCGGCCCGATGTTCCCCAGCCCGAGCACTGCTGAACCGTCGGTGACGACCGCAACGCTGTTGCCCTTGATCGTCAATTTCGCGACGTCTTCCGGATGTGCTGCCAGCGCGAGGCACACTCGGGCGACACCGGGCGTGTACGCCATGGACAGGTCGTCACGCGTCTTCAGTGACACCTTGGATTCGACGCTGATCTTGCCGCCCAGGTGGAGCAGGAAGGTGCGGTCCGAGACACGGTGCACGGTCACGCCGGGAAGCGCGCGCAGAGCCGCCACGATCGCGGCCGAGTGCTCGCCGTTGGTCGCCGAACAGGTGAGGTCGACGGTGATCCGATCAGCACGCGATTCGCTGACGTCGATTGCCGTCACTAGCCCGCCGGCCGTTCCGACCGCTGTGGCGAGCGTGCCGACTACGGAGGCGGACGGGTCTGCGTACACGCGGACCGTGATCGCGTAGGACGCGCTGGTGGGTAGTGGTCGTGGTCGGTCCTCAGCAGGCATCCCCATCCGTTCATCGTCGCAGGCTTCGGACCGGGGGTGGACGGCGGATGTCCAGCGCGCCGGTACCGCCGTCTGGGAGTGAGTGGAAGGATGATTGAAAGGCGGTTGACGAGACTGCCGTCACATCGAGGTGACTGAATATGACCGACATCGCTGCCGTTTCGGCGGGAAGCGTTGACACGACCGCGTTCGCCAATCGGCTGCTTGCCCACGCTGATAGCCAGTTGCCCGGACGTTCCGACGACGACCTTGCTGCGCTGGCCGTCGACCTGCTCGCGTTCGGTGATGTTCGTCCGCCGGGCCAGATGCTGGTGCGCATCAGCGATTTCGATGCTGAGAGGACCGCCATCGACGTCGTGACCGTGGATGCGCCGTTCCTGGTCGATTCGCTACGCGCCGAACTCGAGCGCCGCGGACGCTCCGTAGAGCACGCGCTGCACCCACAACTGGTGGTCAATCGCGACGACGCCGGCAGCCTCACCCGGGTGCACGACATAGACGACGACGCCGACGTGCCGACCGGCGCGATCGTCGAGTCCTGGATGCACTTCGAGATCGACACGGCCGACACCGGTACCGCGCCGGATCGTGCGAAGTTGGAGGCCGACGTCCGGCGGGTGCTGGCCGACGTCCACCACGCCCTCACCGACGCACCGTCGATGTACAGCCGCATCCTCTCGCTCGCCGACGAGTTGTGCACCGATCCTGGCGAGTTCGACCGCGAGACCAGCGGCGAGGCCGGCGAACTGCTGCGTTGGCTGGCCGATGGCAACTACCTGATCCTCGGTCACACCGCGTACTCGGCGAACGAGCTCGCCAATCCTGCGGCACAGGCGCAAGACGACGACGCCGAGGGTGTCCTGCGGGGGGCCGCGCGGATCTCCCCACTGGAGCTGTTGCCCGCCTTCCGCAGTGGCGCCCCGCTCGTCATCTTCAAGTCACCGCTCGTCTCGACGGTGCGCCGGTCCGCGCGATATGACTGCGTCACGGTGGTCACGCCCGCCGGACCAGGGCAGAAGCAGATGATCCACGTTTTCCTCGGCCTGATAGCCAGCGCGGAGGACGGCCTGGTCGGCCGGGTGCCGGTGGTCCGTCGGCGCATCATCGAGATCCTGTCCCGCTCGGGCGTCCGTGCCGACAGCCACACCGGACGCCGCCTGCTCGCCGCGCTACGTACCCTGCCGCGGGACGAATTGCTGGAAGCGCCGACGACCGACCTGCTGCGACTGGCCCAACTCGTCATCGACCGGGCCGAACGCAAGAGCGTGGGCGTGTTCGCCCGTATCCATCTCAACCGCGACTTCGTCACCGTGCTCGTGTACTTCCCTGCTGACCGGTTCGGTCCCGAGACGCGACATCGGGTGCAGACGGTCATCCGCGCGAACTGGCCGGGTGAGGTCATCGGGCGTGATGATCGCATCGTCGAACTCGACCTGGCCCGCATGCAACTGCTCATCGCAGTGCGCCCCGGGACCCAGCCGGCGTCACCGAACCGGTCGACGGTGGAGGCCGAGGTCGAGCGGGTGATCCGCCGCTGGAGTGACGACCTGTACGACCTGCTCGAAGCCCGCCATGGTGAGGATGTTGCAGAGCGACTACGCCGGACGTTCACCGGGGCGATTCCTGAGGCGTACAAGGAGGATTGCGATGCAGAGACGGCCGCCCGGGACCTGATGGTGCTGGACGCGCTGCCGACTGAGGACGGGCTGGCGTTCGATCTGTACACACCGACCGATCCTGACGAGATCGCCGACCGCCGGCTGAAGGTCTTCCGCACCGGCCAGGCCGTCTCACTCGCACGGGCACTGCCGATCTTCACCCAGATGGGGATCGAGGTGCTGGACGAACGGCCGTACGAGATCGAGCTTTCGGACGCGGCCGACGTCTGGATCTACGACTTCGGCCTGCGGTTGCCAGCCGGAGTCGACTTCGACGAGCTGCGGTCCGCGAACGTCGTGTCTGCGCTGCAATTGTTGTGGCGCGAGCAGATCGAGCAGGACGGCTTCAACGCCCTGGTCGTGCGGACGACGATGACGTGGTGGCAGGCGAACGTGCTGCGGGCCTATGCGAAATACATGCGGCAAGCCGGCACCACGTTCAGCCAGGGGTACATCGAGCAGGCCCTGTCCGACTATCCGCAGATCGCCGAAGCCATCGTCGAGTTGTTCGAAACCCGCTTCGACCCGGCCCGGCCCGAGGACGTCGACACTCGTCCCATGGTCGAGGCGATCGAGGCGCAGTTGGCCGACGTTGCAAGTCTGGACCAGGACTCGATCCTGCGTTCGCTGCTCGCGCTGGTGACCGCCACGCTGCGGACCAACGCCTACCGGACAGATACTGCCGGCAACCGACGAACCACCCTGGCCGTCAAGATCGACCCACACCAGGTGCCCGGACTGCCCGAGCCGTGTCCCAAGTTCGAGATCTGGGTCTACTCACCCCGCGTGGAGGGCGTGCATCTGCGGTTTGGCGCGGTGGCCCGCGGCGGTCTGCGTTGGTCGGACCGTCGCGAGGATTTCAGTACCGAGGTGCTTGGGCTGGTCAAGGCGCAGATGGTCAAGAACGCCGTCATCGTCCCGACCGGCTCCAAGGGGGGTTTCATCCCCAAGCAGCTGCCCGATCCAGCAGCCGATCGCGAAGCCTGGCTGGCCGAGGGCATCGCGTGCTACCGCACGTTCATCGCGAGCCTGTTGGACGTCACCGACAACTACGTCCTGGACGACACGGGGGCGCAGACGATCGACCCGCCGCGGCAGGTCCGGCGCTACGACGGCGACGATGCCTACCTGGTCGTCGCCGCGGACAAGGGCACCGCGACATTCAGCGACATCGCCAATCAGATCGCCATCGACTACGGCTACTGGCTGGGCGACGCGTTCGCCTCCGGCGGCTCGGTGGGCTATGACCACAAGGCGATGGGCATCACCGCGCGCGGTGCATGGGAGTCGGTCAAGTACCACTTCCGCGAGTTGGGCCTGGACACCCAGACACAGCCATTCACGGTCGTCGGCATCGGCGATATGTCCGGCGACGTCTTCGGCAACGGCATGCTGCTGTCCGAGCAGATCCGGTTGGTCGCGGCGTTCGACCATCGGCACATCTTCCTGGATCCGTCACCGGTCGCGGTGACGAGTTTCGCTGAGCGCCGCCGGATGTTCGACCTGCCGCGGTCGAGTTGGGCCGACTACGACACCACGCTGATCTCCGAGGGTGGCGGCATCCACCGGCGGACGCTGAAGTCGATCCCGATCACGCCCCAGGTTGCGCTCGCGCTCGGAATACCCAGTGGTACAACGCGATTGACGCCGACCGAGCTGATCCACGCGATCCTGCTCGCGCCCGTCGACCTGCTCTGGAACGGTGGCATCGGGACCTATGTCAAGGCCTCGGACGAGCCGCAGAGCGCGGCCGGAGACAAGGCGAACGACGGCGTCCGCGCGAAC